>DVOG01000053.1 GCA_018713755.1 Candidatus Spyradosoma merdigallinarum
ATCCCGCCGTGCGGACGCCCTGCGCGATTTTCGACCTCGGCGGCGGCAGCCTTGAATTCGTCGCGAAGACGGACGCCGCGCCGCGTTCCCGCGACTCCGCGGAAAGCTGGGCGCTGGGCGCCGTGCGCGCGTCGCGGCGGTTTTTCTCCGACGCGTCGGGAAAAATTCCGACGGAGGAAATTTCCGCGCTTCGGGCCTTCGCGCGCGCGGCCGTCGCCCCGTGCCTGCCGAGAGAAATTCCGCGCGGCGCGCAGTTCGTGTTTTGCGGCGGCGCGGCGGGCATCTGCGCGCGTTTCGCCGCGGAAAAAAACGGCGGGAACGGTTGCGAAATTTCCGCGGAAATTTTTGAAGAGCTTCTGCGGGAAATGAGCGGAAAAACGGCGGCGGAACGCGTCGCGTGCGGCGTTCCCGCGAAGCGCGCGGACATTTTTCCCGCCGCGCTCGCCGTGTTCGCGGAAATCTGCGCCGTCTGCGGCGTCCGATCGTTTCTGCACACGCGACGCAATTTGCGTTACGGGCTTTGCGCGGCGCTTTGCCGCGGCGATGCCGCCGCCTTCGGTTTCTGAAGAAAAACGCCGTCGCGCGGGAACGGGCTCGAAAGCGGGCGTTCCCGCCGCGGCGCTTTTTTTCAGCGGGCGTTCCCGCCGCGGCGGGAAAGTCCGTCGCGCTCAAGAAGCGCTTCGGGGTCGGGATCGCGTCCCATGAAGTTGCGGAAAAGCGTTTCCGGCGGCTCTGCGTTCCCGCGCGCGAGAATTTTTTCGCGGAAATCCCGCCCGGTTTTCGGGTTCAGGATGCCTTCTTTCAGGAAGCGCGTGAAGCAGTCCGCCTCGAGCATTTCCGCCCACTTGTAGGAATAGTAGCCCGCGGCGTAGCCGGTCGGCTCGGCGAAAAGATGCAGGAATTTCCGCATGGGCGAAACCTGCGGGAACGCCGTCGGCACGAGACAGGCGGCGCGCTCTTCGTTCCAGTGTTTTTCGAGGTCGCAGCCGATGCGCTTTTCGGTTTCGATGTGAAAATCCAGATCCGCTTCGGCGAAGGCGAGCTGGCGCGCGGCGGCGGAGGCTGCGCGGAATTTCTGCGCGCGCAGCAGCTTTTCGAGCAGGGCGCGCGGGAGCGGCTCGCCCGTGGCGAAATGCTTGGCGAAGAGGCGCAGCGACTCTTCCTGCCGGCACCAGTTTTCCATGATTTGCGAGGGCAATTCGACGAAGTCCCACGCGACGTTCGTTCCCGCGAGTTCGGGGATTTCGACTTCGCTCAGCACGTGGTGCAGCAGGTGGCCGAATTCGTGGAAAATCGTCAGAACTTCGTCGAAGTTCAGCAGCGCGGGCGCGCCGTCCGCGGACGGCGAAAGGTTGCCGCAGATCAGCCCGAGATGCGCGGGCGCGCCGTCGCCGCGCGTCGCGAGAAAATTCATCCACGCGCCGGCGCGTTTCGTTTCGCGGGGATGCCAGTCCGTGTAGAATGCGCCGAGGAGTTTTTCTCCGTCGAAAACCTCGTAGGTCTTCACGTCGGGATGCCACGCGGGCACGCCTTTCTTTTCGACGATGCGCACGCCGAACAGCTTTTCCGCGACGGCGAAGGCGCCGGCGATGACGGCGTTGACCTCAAAATACGGGCGCAGCTGCTCTTCGTCGAAATCGCAGCGTTCCCGCCGCATCTTTTCCGCGAGAAACGCGACGTCCCACGGCGCGGGCTTGCCGGTTTCGCGCGCGGTTCCGCAGCCGCGTTCCCGCGCGAAGGCGGCGAGCTCCGCGTTTTCTTCCGCGAAAAATTCCCCGATGCGTTCCCGCAGGTCTTCGAGGAAGCGGCGCGCGGTCCCGCCGCTTTTCGCCATGCGGCGCGCGGTCGCGAAATCGGCGAAATTCGCGAAGCCGAGCAGCTTCGCCTTTTCGTCGCGCAGGGCGAGAATTTTCCAGATGAGCGGCGTGTTGTCGAATTTTCCGCCGCGCGCGACGGCGTCCGCCGCCTCCTGAAATTCGCGGCGCAGGGCGGCGTTTTCCGCGCAGCGCATGACGGGAGCGAAGGACGGCGCCTGCAGCGTGAAGCGAAATTCGCCGGGGCGGTTTTTCGTTTTCGCAGACGCTTTCGCCGCGTTCAGCGCGGAGGCGGGAATGCCCGCGAGGAGTTTTTCGTCGGCGACGAATTTTTCCCAGGCGTTGGTGGCGTCGAGCACGTTTTCGCCGAATTTCGTCGTCAAGGCTGCGAGCTCGGCGCTGATTTCCGCGAGACGCTTTTTTTTGTCTTCGGGAAGATCCGCGCCGTTTTCGCGGAAGTCCGCGAGCGTTTCTTCAAGGAAGCGCCGGCGCGTCGGCGAAAGCGTCTCGGCGGGAACGCGCGCGGCGGCGGCCTTGATTTTTTCCCAAAGGCGCGCGTTGAGCGTCAGCCCGCTGAAGAAGGCGGTGACGCGCGGGAGCGCGGCGTTGTAGGCTTCGCGCAGCGCGGGCGTGTTTTCGACGCTTTCGAGGTGGCAGACGCGCCCCCACGCGCGGGAGAGTTCCCGCGTGGCGCGGGCGAAGCCGAGAAGCGTCGCGTCGAAGGAAAGCTCTTCCGGCTTCTGCGCGCAGATTTTTTCGATGTTCCCGCGGGCGCGTTCGAGGGCGAAATCGACGTCGGGAACGATTTTCTCCGGCGTCAGAAGCGTCCAGTCGACGTAAAAGTCTTCGGACAAAAACGGGTGTTCGCTGTTCATAAATTTCGGTTCAGTAAAAAACTTTTTCCATGAAAAGCCCGCGCGCGGGAGCGGTGGAGACGCGCGCGTCGCAAATGCGCGCTTCGCGGTAGGCGAGCAGGTCTTCGGGCGACATTTTTCCGACGCCGACGGCGTAAAGGCCTCCGACGAGGCGCCGCACCATTTTGTAGAGATAGCCGCTCGCTTCGGTCGTCACGATGATTTTTTTCCCGCGCCGCGCGACGTCGAGGCGGCGCAAATCCTTCACGGGATTTTCGCGGTCGGCGGAAGCGTGGTTCGCGCCGAAGGCGGAAAAATCGTGTTCGCCGAGCAGGAGCGTTCCCGCGCGCGCCATCGCGGGAACGTCGAGCCGGCGTTCGCCGACGCCCCAGCAGAAGCGCGTTTCGAAGGGCGTCGGAAATCCCTCGCGAATGACGTAGCGGTAGCGTTTTCCCTTGACGGAAAAGCGCGCGTGAAAGCCGTTTTTCGCCTTCGCCGCGCGCAGCACGACGATGCCCGACGGCAGCCCGCTGTGCAGCGCGCGCAGCAGCGTTTCCGGCGGATAATTCCAGCGCGAGTCGAAGTGAAAGCACTGCCCGCGCGCGTGGACGCCGGAATCCGTGCGGCCGCTCCCGTGGATGCGGATTTCCTCGCGCGTGATTTGCGACAGCCGCTTTTCGAGAAAATCCTGAATCGCGAGCCCGCAGGCTTGGCTTTGCCAGCCGTGAAAATCCGTGCCGTCGTAGGCGACGACGCAGCGGTAGCGCGTGAAGCCTTCCGGAATCGCGTTGAAGGGTTTTTCGCTCGGCGGTTTCTGCATGAGGCGAAAGAAAATCACGAAGCGCGCGCGTTTCCAATGCCGATTTTTCCGGCGCCCGACAAAAGTCCGAATCTCTTGGCGACGGTGGGAACGCTCCCGTCTTTTCGCCGCGCCGTTCTCGCCGCGCAAGCCGAAGATTGCAAAGCCGCGGGAATGTGTATTTCATAAATCCGCAGAATGGCAGAGGGTTTTCAAGTCATCGCGCGGCGCTGGCGACCGCAGCAGTTCGACGAAATCGTCGGGCAGGAACACATCGTCCGCACGCTGAAAAACGCGATTCAGACCGGGCGCATCGGACACGCGTATCTTTTCGTCGGTCCGCGCGGGACCGGGAAGACGACGACGGCGCGCATCTTCGCAAAGGCGCTCAACTGCACGAACGGCCCGAGCGTTTCCCCGCCGGAGGACGATCCAATTTGCCGCGCCATCGTCGACGGCTCCTGCCCGGACGTCACGGAAATCGACGCGGCGACGAACCGCAGCGTCGACGACGCGAAGCAGATCCGCGAGGAATGCTATTATCCGCCGATGCAGTGCCGTTACAAAATCTACATCATCGACGAAGTTCACCAGCTTTCCAAGGACGCCTTCAACGCGCTGCTCAAAGTCATCGAAGAGCCGCCGGAATTCGTCAAGTTCATCTTCGCAACGACGGAGGCGGACAAAGTTCTCGAAACGATCACGTCGCGCTGCCAGCGCTTCGAATTTCAGCCGATTCCCGAAGAGAAAATCGCCGCGCGGCTGCGGGAAATCACGGAAAACGACGGCGTGGAAGCCGACCGCGCCGCGCTCATCGCCATCGCGCGCCTCGCCAACGGCGGGATGCGCGATTCGCAGTCGATTCTGGATCAGGTCATCTCTTTCTGCGGGAAAAAAATCTCCGAGCGCGACGTCGCGGACATTTACGGCCTCGCCTCGCAGCAGGAAATCGAAGATCTCGCGGCGGCGATGGCTCGCGGCGACTGCGCGGCGGTCATCGCCTGCGCCGACAAATTTTCGGAGGAAGGGCGCGACCTGCTGCGCGCTCTCGCGCACACGCAGAGCCGCATCCGCGACGCGCTGCTGGATTCCGTGCGCGGGAACGGCACGAGCGCGCTGCTCGGAACGCCCATGCGCACGGAGCAGCTTCTGCGCATGCTCGACGCGCTCAACGCCGGCGAGGGCGGCGTGAAATTCGGTCTGAGCGAACGCGCGAATTTCGAAGTGACGCTGCTGAAGGCCGTGGAGCAGAGCCGGACGCGCGCCGTCGATTCCCTGATTCGGGAAATTTCCTCGCTCGTCGCCGCGCTTCCCGCCGGCGAAGAAAAAAAAAATGACCTGACGCCGCACGTTTCCGCGGCGAAACCGGCGGAGAAAATCGCACCTGCGCCCGTTCCCGCGGCGAATCCCGCCGAAGCGTTTCCGCCGCCGAAGCGCGTTCCCGCGCCGCGCCCGTCTCCGCGGGAGAAAAGCGCCGTTCCCGCGCCGCCGCCCGCGGACGAAGATTTCGCCCGGCGCTATGCGGACGTCGACGAAGCGTCCGTCGCGCCGTCGCAGGAGGCGCCGTTCCCGCCCGAAGCGTCCTTCGTTCGGGAAGACGCCGCGCCGTCTTCCGCGTCGCAGGCCGCGTTCGTTTCCGCTGAGGAAGCGGCGGCGAGCGTTCCCGCCGCGATTCGCGCCTGCGTCAAGAAAAATTTCGGCGCGGCTTTCACGCGCGTCGTTCCCGCGGGCAGCGTACGGATTTTTTCCGCGCGCGGGGAAATGTCTTCCGAACAGAATTCGGAGCGCGCGCCGGCGGAAGAGGGCGCGTCGTGCGACGCGGCGGAGACCGACGACTGAGGCGCGCGTTCCCGCATTTTCAGCCGCTTCCTTTTTTTCATCGAACAGCGAACAACACAAAACACCGACAAAAAAATGAATTTCGGAGCGCCATTCCGCATCGGCATCATTTCGGACACGCACGGTCTGCTGCGTCCGGAAGTCGAAGAAATTTTTCGCGGCGCGGATCACATCCTGCACGCCGGCGACGTCGGCGACGCGGAAATTCTGCGTCGGCTCGCCGCGATCGCTCCCGTGACGGCGGTGCGCGGGAACACGGACGTCGCGCCGGCGTTCCGGTCGCTGCCGCTGTGCGAGGCGGCGAGCTTCGCCTCGGCGGACATTTTCATGCATCATGGGCATCTCGACGAGTTCAACATTCTGCCGCGCGGCGCGAACGTGCTCGTTTCCGGGCACACGCATGAGCCGATGGTCTGCTGGCGCGGGAACGTGCTCGTCGTCAATCCGGGTTCGGCGGGACCGCGGCGTTTCCGGCTTCCCGTCAGCGTCGCCGTGCTCACGATTTTCAATCGGGCGCGCTCCGTGCAGATTTACGAGCTTTCCGTCTGACGCAACGGCATTTCCGCGTTGCCATCCGCGAGCCAGACGTTAACTTTTTTTTTCGCCATGTCCGACAGCTTTTTCTCATACGAGGACCCCCTTGACGATTTTTCCGCGGAGCCGCCGTTTTTCGACGAAGTCGAGACCGAGCGCATCGAGACCGTCCACCGAAAGGCGTCCGTGACGGTGCGCGACTTTTACGAAAGCGCGCGGAAACGCCTCGAGATGGAGCTCGTCGCCGGGGAAAAAGGCCTGGACAACGTCATCGGCGAAAAATCGCTGAACCGCCCGGCGCTCGCGCTCGCGGGCTATTTCAAGCATTTCGGGAACAGGCGGCTCCAGCTTTTCGGCGCCGGCGAAATTTCGTATTTGAGCGACTTGCGTCCGGAGACGCAGAAAGTGCTGCTCGAGGAAATTTTCGCGAAAGGCATTCCCGGCGTCATCGTTTCGCGCGGGCTGCGTCCGACGCCGTCGATGATCGACCTCGCCGAAGCTTTCGGCGTGCCGATCCTGCGTTCCCGCATGAAGTCCAAGGATTTCACGGCAGAGGCGACGATGCTGCTCGACCAGAAGTTCGCGCCCATCACGAACATTCACGGCACGCTGATCGACGTGCGCGGGAAGGGCGTGCTCATCCGCGGCGAAAGCGGCGTCGGCAAAAGCGAATGCGCGCTCGCGCTGATCGAGCGCGGCTACACGCTCGTCGCGGACGATTACGTGACCGTGAAGCTCGTGGGCGACGACACGCTCATCGGTTCTTCCAAAGAGCTGAATTACGGCTTCATGGAATGCCGCGGGATCGGCATCATCAACATCGCGAGCATGTTCGGCATTCGCGCCGTGCGGCGCGCGAAAACGCTCGATCTCGTCGTTTCCTTCGTGCATTGGAAAGACGGCATGGAGGAAGAGCGCACGGGGCTCGCGACGCAGGCTTTCGAGGTGCTCGGCAGACGCATTCCGAAAATCCAGCTCGCCGTGCGCCCGGGGCGCGACATGGCGCGGCTCGTCGAAGTCGCCGTGATGGTGCATTCGCTGCGCGAAATGGGGCACGATCCCGCACAGGAGCTGAACGAGCGGCTGATCCGCGCGATGAGCGGAACGCCGAAGCCTGAAGAGAAGCAGGGCGGCGGCGGCCCCGTCGCCTGAGGTTTTCCCGTTCCCGCAGAAAAGAGAAAAAAAACGTTTGCCACGTCCGCGCTCCCGCCGTTCAATCAAAAAACTGCTTTTTCACGTCATGGCAACCATCGGAGAACGTCTTTCAGAAGCCCGGAAAAATTTCGGTCTCGACATCCGCAGCGCGTCGGAAGCGACGAAAATCCGCAGCGATTTTCTCGCCGCGCTTGAAGACAATCAGCCGGAGCGGATACGGCTCGCCGACGTCTACCGCATCGGCTTTCTGCGCATTTACGCCGAATATCTGAAGCTGGACGCGGATCGTCTCGTCGCGGAATTCCGCACGGAACTCAGCTTCAAGAACACGTCGGGCAAAGGTTCGCACCGGATCGTCTCGTCCGAGCTTTCCTCCGCGGGAACGGACGGCGGGAGCGGCGTTTTCCAAAGCCGAAGCGGCGACGCTTCTTGGAAAAAAATCCTGCACGACGGCGGCGCGCGTCTTGCTGTCGCTGTCGCGGCGGCCGTCGTCATCCTCGCGATTCTCGTTTACGGCGGCGTGAAAATTTTCGGCGGGAACGGCGCAGCCGCTTCGGAATCCGCGCAGGAAGTCGCGGAAGCGCCCGCGCCCGACACGCAGGTCTACGAATTTCAGGTCGTTTCGAAAGTCGCGCAGAACGTCGAAATCACGGATCGTTTCGGCAAGGGCGAGGGCCGCGCCGTGTTGCTCAACGGACCGGTTTCTCCCGACAAGCCGTTGCTGCTGAAAGGGCGCGGCGTGCTGGAAATCCGCGATGGCGGGAAGGGAAATCTCGAGATCCGTTTCCCGAAACGCGTCGCGCTGCTCGCATCGGAAAATGCGCGCGAAGCCGTCCGCTTTTCCGACGCCGACAAGGAAAACACGGCTTTCACTTCGTCCGCCGACTGGTGGACGGCCGACCCTTACAAGGAAGAAAACCGCTGATTTCCTTTTTTTTCCGCGCCCGGAAAAAGACAGGCCGGAAAAGAAACGTTCCCGCAAAGTGTGCGCGGGAACGTTTCTTTTTTTTGCGCAGGCGCTTTTGTCTAAAAATGTCATTTAAAATTGAAAAAAAAAACAACCAAGATGCGTTTCATGACGGAAATTTTTCAGAACTTTGCGGACTTCGAAAAAAACAGAAAAGGGCGCCGTTCCCGCCGCGCCGATTGCGCCGGCGGCGTGGGAGTTGGCCGTCATCGACGTGTTCGTGCGCGGGGCGGCGATGTTCGGACTGCGCAAAAGCGTCGGCATGGTTTTCGGCGCGCTTTATTGTTCCCGCGAGCCGCTTTCCGCGCAGGAACTTCAGGCGAAACTGCAGCTTTCGCGCGGCGCGGTGGTCGAGGCTCTGCAGTTGCTGCGGCGGCTTGGCGCGGCGCGTGTGCATTTGAAGATAGGCGATCGGCGCGATTATTTCGCCGCGGAAACGGATTTGAAGAATTTCGTGCGCGGCTTCCTCAAGGAAGTCCTTGAGCCGGCGCTCGAAAAAGCCGAGCTGCGGCTTGTTCAGGCGAAGACGGCCGCTTCGGCGGACGCCGGCGGGAACGCTTCCGGCGCTTCGGACGCGGATTTCGCGTCTTCCCGCGTCGCTTCGCTTTCCGCGTGGAAATCTCGTTTCGGAGAGCTGATTCCGCTTTTGGACGGCTTTCTTTCTCGGAAGGAAAAATAACTGTGGCGCAATCGTCTTCCATCTCCGCGAACAATCGCCGCATCGCGAAAAACACGCTGATGCTCTATGTGCGCATGGCGTTCACGATGGGCCTCGGCATTTTCACCACGCGCGTGCTGCTCGAAGCGCTCGGCGAGACGGATTACGGCTTGGTCAACGTCATCGGAGGCGTCGTCACGATGTTCGCGTTTCTCTCGGGAACGATGTCGGCGGCGTGTTCCCGTTTTTTCAATTTCGAGCTCGGGCGGAGAGATTACGCGCGGCTCGCGCAGACGTTCAGCCTCACGCGGCTGATTTACGTTGCGCTGACCGTCTTGCTGCTGATTCTCGCGGAAACGGTCGGGCTGTGGTTTTTGGAAAACAAGGTCGTCGTTCCGGCGGAACGCGCCGACGCCGCATTTTGGTTTTTCCAGTTTTCCGTCGGCACGTTTTTGCTAAGCACGCTTTCCGTGCCGTACTCCGCGCTGATCATTTCGCGCGAAAACATGAAAGCGTTCGCGTGGATTTCGGTTTTCGAGGCGGCGGCGCGCCTGGGAATCGTCTATCTGATTTCGCTTTCGGGGTTCGACAAACTCGCGTTTTACGGCGCGCTCCTGATGTTCGTCGGCGTCGCTCATTTTTCCCTGAATCTGCTTGTGTGCCGCAGGAATTATCCGGAGTCGCGCGCCGGTTTCTTTTGGGACCGCAGGCGTTTCGCGGAGCTTGTCGCTTTCGGCGGATGGAATCTTTGGGGGGCGATGGCCGGACTGTTCACCAACGTTTTCGTCAACGTCCTGCTGAACAATTACTTCGGGCCGGCCGTGAACGCCGCGCGCGCCGTCGCGCAGCAGGTTTCCGGAGCGATTACGGGCTTCACGCAGAATTTCCTCACGGCGACGCGCCCGCAAGTCGTCCAATACTACGCGGCGGGGGATTTGGCGCAGTCGCACCTGCTCACGATGCGCGCGTCGCGCATGGGATTTTTCCTGCTGTTTTTCTTCGCGCTTCCCGCGTGGCTGCTGATGCCTTTCGTGCTGGGGCTTTGGCTTGAAACCGTTCCCGCTCACACCGTCGCGTTCGCGCGGCTGATTCTGATTCAGCTGCTCGTCGATTCCTTTTCGTTCCCGCTGATGACGCAGGCGCAGGCTTCCGGGAAAATCGCGCTTTATCAGAGCGTCGTCGGCGGAACGCTGAGGCTGACGCTGCCGTTCGCGTGGATTGCGCTGAAGTTCTTTTCCGCGCCGCCGGAAGCCGTGCCGTGCGTTTTCGTCGGAATTTCCTGCGTCTGCCTTTTGCTGCGTCTGATTTTGGTGCGCCGCTGCGCGAGGCTGTCCGTGCGCGCTTTCGTGAAGGGCGTTCTCGTTCCCGCGGGGCTCGTCGCCGTCGCGGCTTCCGTCGTTCCCGCGTGGATCGCTTTCCGCGCCGTTCCCGTTCCGGGCTGGGCGCAGTTTTTCGCCGTCGGGTTCGCGAGCGTTTTCTGTGCCGTTCCCGCCATCGCCTTCATCGGACTCAAACGGGACGAGCGCGGCGTCGCCCTCAATTTCGTCAAAAGAAAAATTTTACGCCTATGAAAAAGAAACTGAAACAGATTCTCAAAAGTATTCCCGCCGCAAGGGCGGC
>DVOG01000054.1 GCA_018713755.1 Candidatus Spyradosoma merdigallinarum
GAAAATCCCGTGAGGCGATGCCGTCTCACGGGATTTTGAAAGTGGCGCCCCTTCAGGGATTCGAACCCTGGTCGCCTCAGTGAAAGCGAGGTGTCCTAGGCCGGGCTAGACGAAAGGGGCGGAAAACTGACTGTTTCGCAAGTCTTTCAAAAAAGTCGGAACACGTCAAGCGTTTTCTGAAAATTTTCCGCATTTCGCGAAAAATCCGCGAAAACGCGGCGCTCCCGCGGGTCAGATTTCGCCTTTGCGGTACGCGACCAAGTCGCGGATGGAAACGAGCGGGAGCGCGTGTTCCCGAGCGTAGGCGGCGACCTGCGGCAGGCGCGCCATCGTGCCGTCGGGATTCGTCAGTTCGCAGAGCACGCCGCAGGGCCTGAACCCGGCGAGGCGCGCCAAATCGACGGTCGCCTCCGTGTGTCCCGGGCGTTCGAGCACGCCGTTCCCGCGCGCGACGAGCGGGAACATGTGCCCCGGAGCGGCGAGGTCCGCGCGCGTCGAATCGTCCGCGGCGACGACGCGCACGGCTTCGAGCCTGTCCGCGGCGGAAACGCCCGTCGTGACGTTTTCGCGCGCGTCGACGGAAATCGTGAACGCGGTTCCGTAGCGGCTGGTGTTGTCCGGCACCATCATCGGCAAATCGAGCTGCCGCGCCTTTTCCTCGGTGATGCAGACACAGATGATGCCGCTGCAGTCGCGGATGAGCGCGGCGACCTGCTCTTCCGTCAGCGTTTCCGCCGCGAAAATGAGGTCGCCTTCGTTTTCGCGGTTTTCGTCGTCGACGACGAGCGCGCCGCGACCGGACCGGAGCGACGCGACCGCGCATTCGACGCGGGAACGCGCATCGCCGAACTGTTCCAGCAAATTTTCTTCCATACGAATCAACAAAGAGTCTGCGAAAAAAAAGGAGCTCTCCGGGCGCGGGAAGGCGCGCGACGCCGTGCGGCGCTGTTCTCTCTTTCATCCGGACTTTACCGTCGGCTTCGGAATCGCACCGAATCTGCGCCGCGCGCTTTTGCGCGCGGGAACGCTCGCGGGCTTTCCGGCCTGCGCCGGATCACCGCCGGTAGGGAATTGCGCCCTGCCCCGAGAGTGCGGCTATTGTCGGCGCGGCGTTCCCGCAAGTCAAGCCGGGAAAACGCGCGCGGCGCGGGAACGTCATTTCACGGCGGAGGGAGAAAATCCGGCGGCGACGAAGGCGGCGCGGGCGCGGACGACGCTTTCCGGCGGCGGCTCCGCCGTTTTTTCGAGCGGATCGCGCAAGCCGAGCTCTTTCCATTTGAAGGCGCCGAGCTTGTGAAACGGGAGCACGTCGACGCGTTCGACGTTCCCGAGCGACGCGGCGAACTCCGCGACGCGGCGCACGTTTTCCTCCGCGTCCGTCAGCCCGGGAACGAGTACGAAGCGCAGCCAGATTTTTTTCCCGCGCGCGGCAAGACGCCGCGCGAACGCGAGCGTCGGCTCGAGATCCCCGCCCGTCGCCGCGCGATACGTCGCGGGAACGCCGGACTTGACGTCGAGCAGCGTCAAGTCGACCAAGTCGAGAAACGCGTCGTCCGCGTTCCCGCCGAGCGCGCCGGAAGTGTCCAGCGCCGTGTGCAGGCCGAGTTTTTTGCATCCGGCGAGAATCGCGCGGGAAAATTCGATTTGGAAAAGCGGATCGCCGCCGGAGAGCGTGACGCCGCCGCCGCTCCCGCGCAGAAAATCCGCATAGCGCGCGATGTCGGCGACGACTTCCGCGGCTCCCGTCTCGTTCCCGCGCGCCGCGAACGACGTGTCGGGATTGTGGCAATAACGGCAGCGCAGACTGCAGCCCGAAAGAAAAACCACGTAGCGGATGCCCGGGCCGTCCACGGTCCCGCAGGTTTCGACGGAATGCACGATCCCGCGGACGTCGTTTTCGGCGGGAACGGCGGGCGGCGCGGATTCGTTTTTCTGAGCCATGCGGTCATTACATGCGCAAAAAACGCATTTGTGAACAAAAAAAAAAAAACGCTTGCGCTCTGCGCGGCAAAAATTTTTATTAGTTGTTCTTTTATTCAAATCGAGATGAAAACAACTTTAGCGAAGACATCCAACGCCGCCGAAAAGACTTGGTTCGTGGTGGACGCCGCCGACCAGCCGGTCGGGCGCCTCGCCGTCAAAATCGCAGCGATTCTGCGCGGACGTCATAAGCCGACTTACACGCCTCATGTCGACACGGGCGATTTCGTCGTCGTCATCAACGCCGACAAAGTGAAATTCACGGGAAGCAAAGAAACCGACAAGACCTACATGTTCTACACGGGATGGGTCGGCACCGCTTACCGCCGCTCGGCGGAATTCATGCGCGCGCACAAGCCCGAGTTCATCATCGAGCACGCGGTCAAGGGCATGCTTCCGAAAAACCGTCTCGCGAACGCGATGATGAAGAAGCTCAAAGTCTACGCCGGAGCGGAACACCCGCACGCGGCGCAGAACCCGGTCGAGTACAAGATCTGATTTCCGTTCCCGTTCATTCCGATTTTTCCCTTTATGAATAAAGACGTTCCTGTTTTTGTCGCCGTCGGACGCCGCAAGACCTCCACCGCGCGCGTCCGCGTCGCGAGCGGCTCCGGCAAAGTCACGGTCAACAGCAAGCCGGTCGAAGAATACTGCTTCACGGAAGCGCTCGCGAAAACGGCGACGCTGCCGGTTTCCGTCGCGGGGCTCGACGGCTCGCTCGACATTGAAGTCCGCGTCAACGGCGGCGGCTGCTGCAGCCAGGCGGGCGCGATTTCGCACGGGATTGCCCGCGCGATCGAAAAATACAATCCCGAGCTGCGCGCGCCGCTGAAAAAGGCGGGTCTGCTCACGCGCGACGGCCGCGCCAAAGAACGCAAAAAGAGCGGCCGCCCGGGAGCGCGCAAACGCTTCCAGTTCTCGAAACGCTGATTCGCGTTTCCCTTTTTCGCGAGAAAACCGCGCTTCGTTTCCGGGGCGCGGTTTTTTCGTCGGCGGGAAAAGACTTGACTCCTTCCCGTTTTTGTCAGACGAACTTCCGTCATCGGAAAACCAGTTATGAAAACCGTCGTCATCGCCACGGGCAACGCGCACAAAGCCGAAGAATTCAACCGCCTCGCCGAGGCATTTTCCCTGTCCGAAGTCCGCTTCGTTTCCGCGAAAGACGCGCTTCCCGACGGGATGCCGCGCGTCGTCGAAGACGCGGGAACCTTCGTCGGCAACGCCCGCCTCAAGGCGCGCGCGCTGCGGGAACGCGTTCCCGCGGAATTTTTCGTGCTCGCCGACGACAGCGGGCTGTGCGTGGACGCGCTCGGCGGCGCTCCCGGCGTCGAAACCGCCTACTACGCGGGGCCGTCCGCGACGGCGGCGGAAAACCGCGCGAAGCTGCTCGCGGCGCTCGAGGGCGTTCCCGCGGAAAAGCGCGGCGCGCATTTCGTTTGCCTGCTGCTGCTGATTGCGCCCGACGGGAGCGAGCGCGTTTTCGAAGGGAAATGCGAAGGCGTCATCACGCGCGCGGAAGCGGGAACGGGCGGCTTCGGCTACGATCCCGTCTTCGCTCCGCACGGTTTTTCCGCGACGTTCGCCGAGCTCGGCGCGGAAGAAAAAGACCGCCTGAGCCATCGCGGGAACGCCTTCGCGCGGCTCGCCGCGTTTTTCGGTACGGGAGCGGACGCCGCCTGAGCGCGCGTTTTTCTTTTGCGTTCCCGCGGAAACTTTCTTTTTTTATCCGCGATTTTTCCCGCGAAAAACCGCCCGGGTGGTGAAATCGGCAGACACGAAGGATTTAGGTTCCTTTGCCGCAAGGCGTGCAGGTTCAAGTCCTGTCCCGGGCACCAAAAAAAAACGGTCGCGCGCACAAGTCGCAAAAAAAATCCCCGCGGAAACGCGGGGATTTTTTTGTGCGGGAACGCGCCCTTCAGGCTTCGGCTTTCCGTTCCTTTTCGTATTTTCTGCGCTCTTCGAGCGTGAGATGAATTTTTCTCATACGCAGGAAATGCGGCGTCGCCTCGACGAGCTCGTCGTCGGCGATGTATTCGAGCGCCTGTTCGAGCGAAAGCTTCACGGCCGGCGCGATTTTCATTTTCCGGTCGCTTCCGGCGGCGCGCATGTTCGTCAGCTCTTTTCCTTTCTGCAGATTCACGGGCAAGTCGTTGTCCTTGCAGTGCTCGCCGACGACCATGCCTTCGTAGGTTTCTTCGCCGGGATCGATGAAAAACGTGCCGCGCAGCTGCAGCGCGTCGATGGCGTAGGCGACGGCTTTTCCCGTGCCGAGCGAAACCATCACGCCGTTTGAACGCGCGGGAATTTCGCCTTTGAACGGCTCGTAGCGGTCGAAGCGATGCGCGACGATCGCCTCGCCCGCGCTGGCCGTCAGCACGCGGGAACGCAGGCCGATCAGCCCGCGCGTGGGAATCGAAAAGCGCAGCAGCTGCCTGCTCCCGCGGCTTTCCGCGGAAAGCATTTCGCCGCGACGCTGGCCGACGAGCCGAATCACGTTCCCGGCGGATTCTTCGGGAACGTCGATGGTGAGCTCCTCGACGGGATCGCATTTGACGCCGTCGATGATTTTCGTGATGACTTTCGGGCGAGAAACGGCGAGCTCGAAGCCTTCGCGCCGCATCGTTTCGATCAGAATCGCGAGGTGGAGCACGCCGCGGCCGGACACCTCGAACATCTCGCCGCCGTTCCCGGCCTCCCGCACGCGCAGCGCCGCGTCTTTTTCCGCCTCCTTGAAAAGGCGCGCGCGCAAATGACGCGAGGAGACGAATTTCCCGTCGCGGCCGAAAAAGGGCGAGTCGTTCACGCGGAAAACCATGGAAACCGTCGGCTCGTCGACGGCGATCGCGGGCAACGCTTCGGGATTTTCCGCGTCGCAGATCGTGTCCGAAATGTCGAGATTTTCGACGCCGACGACGCCGCAGATGTCTCCGCAGGCGACGCGGGAACAGTCTTCCCGCCGCAAGCCCTCGAACGTGAAAAGCTGCTTTATCTGCGCCGGCTTCACCGTGCCGTCGCGCTTGACGACGACGACCGGGCGCGACAGCTCCGCGTTCCCGCGGAAGACGCGGCCGATGCCGATGCGCCCGACGTAGTCGGAATAATCGAGCGTCGAAATCTGCAGCTGCAGCGGACCTTCGACGATTTCCGGCGCGGGAACGCTTTCGACGACCGCGTCCAGCAGCGGCGCGACGGAAGTCCGCTCGTCCGCCTCCAGATTTCGGACGCACCAGCCTTCGCGCCCGCTCGCGTAAAGCAGCGGGAAATCGAGCTGGTCTTCGTTCGCGTTCAGCTCGCAGAAAAGGTCAAAGACGGCGTCGACGACTTCCGACGGCCGAGCATCGGGCTTGTCGATTTTGTTGACGACGACGATCGGCTTGAGCCCGAGGCGAATCGCCTTGTCGAGCACGAAGCGCGTCTGCGGCATCGGGCCCTCCGCCGCGTCGACGAGCAGCACGGCGCCGTCGGCAAGCTTGAGTACGCGCTCGACCTGCCCGCCGAAGTCGCTGTGCCCGGGCGTGTCGATCACGTTGATTTTCACGCCCTTCCAACGCACGGAAATGTTTTTCGAAAGAATCGTGATGCCGCGTTCCCGCTCCAAGTCTCCGCTGTCGAGAAAGCGTTCGTGCACCTCCTGATTTTCGCGGAACATTTTCGACTGCTGCATGATTTTGTCCACGAGCGTCGTTTTTCCGTGGTCGACGTGCGCGATGACGGCAATGTTTCTGATGGCGTTCATACTGCAAAAAAACGGGCGACAAGCATTTCACGCCGCGCGGCAAAACGCAAGCGTTCCCGCGGGAAAATCCTGCGGGAACGCGCGAGAGGCGGAAACGCCGGCAAGCGGCGCGGCTTACTTGGCGTCGGCCTTCTCATCGTCTTCGCCGAGAACGACTTTGCAGATGCCGACGACTTCCTCGCCGGACTTCGCGTCGATGTTCATCAGGCGCACGCCCTGCGCGGCGCGGCCGGTGACGCGGATGTCCTTCACGGGAATGCGGATAGTCTGGCCGGTTTTCGTCAGCAGCATCGCCTGGTCGTCGTTCGTCACGGAAATCGCTCCCGCGACGCCGTAACGGTTCTTGATGGCGATGACGCCGCTCCCGCCGCGGTTCTGGATGCGGAAGACGGGGCCCTCTGCGTCGTCGTAAGGCGTGCGTTTTCCGATGCCGTTGCGCCCGGCGATGAGCAGCATGCACGCGGGATCGACGACTTCCATCGCGACGACGGAATCGCCGTCCTTGAGCCGCATGCCGATGACGCCGGCGGCGGAGCGCCCGACGCTGCGCACGTCCGCCTCATTGAAGCGGATGGACATGCCTTTTTCGGAAATCATGACGATTTCGTCGTTCCCGCCGGTGAGTTTTACGGAGATGAGCTCGTCTCCTTCCTTCAGGCTGACGGCGATGATGCCGTTTTTGCGGCAGTTCTTGTATTCGGAAAGCGGCGTTTTCTTGATGATGCCGTTTTTCGTGCAGAAGACGACGTTGCGCGACTCGGAAAATTCCTTGATGCAAAGGACGGCGGCGAGTTTTTCGCCCTCCTGCATCGCGACGACGTTGGTCAGCGCGCGGCCTTTGGACGTGCGGCTGCCTTCGGGAATTTCATAAACTTTTTCGACGTAAACGCGGCCTGTGTTCGTGAAATACATCACCATGTCGTGCGCGTTCGCCGTAAAAATGTGTTCGATGAAATCATCGTCGTAGGTTTCCGCGCCGATGCGGCCTTTCCCGCCGCGGTTCTGCGACGGGATCTGCTTGGAGGCGGAGCGCTTGATGAACCCGTCGTGCGAAACCGTGATGAAGCAGCCGACGTTCGGCACGATGTCTTCCATCGAAAATTCGCCTTCCGCCGGGCGGATTTCCGTCTTGCGCGGGGACGCGTATTTTTCGCCCATTTCGCGCAGTTCCTTTTTGACGATGCCGAGCAGTTTGCGTTCGTCGGCGAGCACGGCGCGGCATTCTTCGATGTAGCCCATGAGCTCGACGTATTCGGCTTCGATCTTGTCGATTTCAAGTCCCGTGAGCTGATACAGGCGCATGTCGAGAATCGCCTTGACCTGAATTTCGCTCAGTCCGTATTTCGACATGAGCTTCTGCGCAGCCTCGTCGCGGTCTTTCGACGACCGAATGATGCGGACGAAATCGTCGAGGTTGCGGTAGGCGATTTTGAAGCCTTCGAGGATGTGCGCGCGGGCCTCCGCTTTGCGCAGGCGGAAGCGCGTGCGCCGCGTGATGACGTCGCGGCGGTGTTCGATGAAGCATTCGAGCATTTCGCGAATGTTCATCTGCTTCGGACGCGTGTGGTCGAGCGCGAGCAGAATCGCGCCGAACGAAGATTCCAGCGCGGTGTGCTTGTAGAGCTTGTTCATCACGACGCGCTCGGACTCGCCGCGCTTCAGCTCGATGACGATGCGCGTGTTCGCGTCGGACTCGTTGCGCAGGTCGCGGACTTCCGTGAGCACCTTCTGATTCACGAGTTCCGCGATGCGTTTGACGAGCGCCTCGCGGTTGACGTTGTAGGGAATTTCCGTGATGACGATCTGCTCGAAGCCGTTCTTGATTTCCTCGACGTGCGCGACGCCGCGGACTTTCACGATCCCGCGGCCCGTGCGCAGATACTGCCGAATGCCGTCTGTGCCGCAGATGCAGCCGCCCGTCGGAAAGTCCGGACCCTTGACGATTTCCTCGATTTCCTCGAACGGGAGCAGCGGGTTGTCGATGAGGCGGCAGCAGACTTCGACGAGCTCGCCCAAGTTGTGCGGCGGAATGTTCGTCGCCATGCCGACGGCGATCCCGGTCGAGCCGTTGAGCAGCAGGTTCGGGAGCGCGCTCGGGAGCACGGTCGGCTCCGTGGTCGATTCCTTGTAGTTGGGCTGAAAATCGACGGTGTCCTCGTCGATGTCGCGCAGCAAATCTTCGGAGAGTTCCTGCAGGCGGCACTCGGTGTAACGGTAAGCCGCCGCGGAATCGCCTTCGATGGAGCCGAAATTGCCCTGCCCGTCCACGAGCGGATAGCGCATGACCCAGTCCTGCGTCAAACGCACGAGCGTGTCGTAGACAGGGCTGTCGCCGTGCGGGTGATAATTTTTCAGCACTTCGCCGACGACGCCGGCGCATTTGTCGTAAGCGGTGTTGTGCCGCAGCCCTTCCCGCAGCATGGCGTAAAGCACGCGGCGCTGGACGGGCTTAAGCCCGTCGCGCGCGTCGGGAAGCGCGCGGGAAACGATGACCGACATCGAGTAATCGATGTAGGCGGTCTGCATAATGTCGGTGATGCTCGTCGGAGAAAGACGTTCGGATGTCGTGTCCATGATGTGTGGCTAAAAACTTGCGGTGATTCGTTTTCTGCGGGAACGCGCTCACACGTCGAGGTAAGACGTGTTCAGCGCGTTGTCCTCGATGAACTGGCGGCGCGGCGGGACGTCGTCGCCCATCAGCATCGTGAAAACGCGGTTGGCTTCGGCGGCGTCCTCGATCGTGACTTTCAGGAAGCGCCGCGTCGCGGGATCCATGGTCGTTTCGAAAAGCTGCTTCGGGTTCATTTCTCCGAGCCCTTTATAGCGGCTGATCGTGAGGCCGCGGCGGCCGAGCTCCCGAATTTTCGCGATGAGCTCGAGCATGGAGCAAAGCGGGTAGCGCTTCGCCTCGCCGTTCCCGTCGGCCTCGCCTTCGATGAGCTCGTAGCGCGGCTCTTCGCTCGCGGCGAACTGGTTGACGTCGAGGCCGAGCTCCGCGAGCTGGCGGAGGATTTTCGTCATTTGCCCTGCTTCGTAGATTTCGTAGACGCTGACGCGCTGCTGCACCGTCCGCCCGTCTTCGCCGGAAACTTCGCGAATGTTCGTGACGGCGGTGACGTCTTCGACTTCCATCCGCGCGAAAAAGCTCAGGCGCTCGTCGTCGGAAAAAAGATATTCGAAGGTCTCGCTGTTGCCCGTGCGGATGCGCGCGAGGAATTTCGGGAGCTCCTGCGTTTCGCGCTTGTGCGTGTCGAGATACGCGGCGAGCGGGCATCCGTAGCGGACGACGCCGCGGCCGAGCGTTTCGAGCCGCGCCATGCACTCGACGATTCTGTCGAGCGTTTCCGGCGCGAAGCGCTGGTTGTCGCGCTTGCGCAACAGGGAAATGTCTTCCGTGCCGAGCTTGAGCAGCATGGCGTTCATCTGCGCGTCGTTTTCGACGTATTGCTCTTTCTTTTTGCGCTTCACTTTGTAGAGCGGCGGTTGCGCGATGTAGACGTAGCCCGCGTCAATCAGCCCGCGCATGTGGCGGAAAAAGAACGTCAGCAGCAGCGTGCGGATGTGCGCGCCGTCGACATCGGCGTCCGTCATGATGACGATTTTGTGATAGCGCGCCTTTTCGATGTTGAATTTCGCCTCTTCGTCCTTCCCGCCTTCGCCGATGCCCGTGCCGAACGCCGTGATCATCGCCTTGATTTCCGCGTTTTCGAGCATTTTGTTGAGGCGGACGCGCTCCACGTTGAGAATCTTCCCGCGCAAAGGCAGAATCGCCTGCGTGCGCCGATCCCGTCCCTGTTTGGCGGAGCCGCCGGCGGAATCGCCCTCGACGAGATAGATTTCGCACTGCGAGGGATCTTTTTCCGAGCAGTCCGCCAGTTTCCCGGGAAGACCGCCGCCCTGAAGCGCGCCTTTGCGGACGGTTTCCCGCGCCTTGCGCGCGGCTTCGCGGGCGCGCGCGGCGTTCGCCGCCGCGGCGATGATCGCCTTCGCCGTCGCCGGTTCTTTTTCAAAAACGTATTTCAGGCCGTCTCCGACGACGGTCTGCACGATGCCCTCGACTTCCGGATTCGTCAGCCGCGTTTTGTTTTGCGACTGAAACTTCGGGTCGGGATGTTTGACGGAAATGACGGCGACCAGCCCTTCCTTCATGTCGTCCCCGGTCAGCTTCGGGTCCTTATCCTTGATCAGGTTGTTCGCCTTCGCGTAATTGTTCACGACGCGGGTGAGCGCCGAGCGGAATCCGGAAAGGTGCGTCCCGCCTTCGGGGTTGTTGATCAGGTTCGTGTAGGCGTAGACGATTTCCGTGTATTTCCTGTTGTACTGAAGCGCGACGTCCACCGTCATTTTCGAAATTTTCTTCGCGGGATCGGGAACGAAATTTTTCGGCAGGACGACGGGCTTCGTCGGGTCGGTGATGTCGATTTCCGCCGTGATCAGAATCGGATTGCGGAAAAGCGTCTCTTCGCCGGAATTGAGGTAGGAAACGTATTCGGAAAGCCCTTCTTTGTAATGGAACGTTTCCTTGTGCCCGCTCCGCTCGTCCTCGATGGAAATCGTGATGCCGGGAACGAGGAACGCGAGTTCCCGCAGCCGCCGCGCGAGCGTGTCGTATTTGAACTCCAGCACAGTGAAAATCTCAGGATCCGGAAGAAACGTGATTTTCGTTCCCGTCTTCTTCGTTTTCCCGAGCACGCGAATCGGCGTCGTCACCTCGCCGCGGCAAAACTGCATGTTATGCACTTCTCCGTCGCGGCAGACTTCCGCCTCGAAGAATTCCGAAAGCGCGTTCACGCACTTCGCGCCGACGCCGTTGAGCCCGCCGGAAACCTGATACGCGCCTTTCTCGAATTTCCCGCCCGCGTGAAGATTCGTCAGCACGAGCTCCAGCGTCGGAATTTTTTCCTCCGGGTGAATCGCAACGGGAATGCCGCGGCCGTTGTCCTCGACGGTGACGGAGCCGTTCCCGTGAATCGAGACTTTGATTTCGCTACAGAAGCCCGCGAGCGCCTCGTCGATGGAATTGTCGACGATTTCGTAAACGCAGTGGTGAAGCCCCGTTTCGTTCGTGTCGCCGATGTACATGCCCGGGCGTTCCCGCACGGCTTTCAGCCCTTTCAGGCGCTTGATGTCGGACGCGTCGTAGGACGCGTTGCCCTTGCTTTTCTGCCGCTGCTCGGCAGGTGTTTTTTCGCTGTCGCTCATAATGAAAGATAAGGATGAAAAAGAATACGCATATTTTGCCGCCGGCGCGGGAGCATTGCAAGCCTTATTATTATAATCTCGCGCGCGTGCGCGTGCGCGCGAAAAAACCTTCCCGCGAAGACGCAAAAAAAGCGCGTTCCCGCGGAAAAAAGCGCGGAAACGCGGAAACGAAAAGCTGCGCGCGGAAAAATCAGGTTTTCGCGGCGCGGTAAAGCAGCGCGAAGCCGACCGCCTGATAAAGCACGTTCGGCAGCCAAATCAGAATGTCCGGACGCCATGCGGGATCTTCTATCCAGGAAACGAACGTCATCAGCAGGTAAAACATCAGCGCGAGCGCGAGCGCGATGCCGATGTTCACGAACGTTTCCGAGCGTGAAACGCGGATGCCCAGCGGAATGCCCAAAATCGCGAGCGAAAACACCGACACCGCCGACGTCAGGTAATTCTGAATCTGCAGCTGGACGGCGATGCGGTCGGCGGCGACTTTTTCCGGCGGATCCGTCGCGGGATCGGCGCGCCAGCCTTCTTCCCGCAGCTGCATCAGCTCGTCAATCGTGAACCAGCGCAGTTTGCGGCGTTCCTTCGGCAGCGTGCCGTCGCCGAGAATTTGCCCGAGAGAAACGGAAATCGGCGCTTCCCCGATGCTCGAAAACCGAATCGCGAAATCTTTCACGGCGGCGGGATCGCTGCGGGAACGCTCTTCCGTCGTCGCGTTTTTCAGCGTGATTTTCAGAAAATCGTCTTCGAAAGCCGACTGCGCCTCCGCGAAACGGATTTTCGCTTCCTCCGCGTGCGTGAAGCGCACGGGAACACCGTGCTCGTCAAGCTCCCAAAGCCAAAAATTCGTCAGCGCGTCGCCGGCGCGCCCGTCGGCGTAAATGGAAAATCCCGGGAACTCCCGAAACAGCGCCTTGGGCACGATGAGCCGCGTCGGCGATTCGCGGAACGTGCTTTTGAGCATCGTCTTGTACTGATTCGCCGCGCGCGGCGCCCAAAAGCAGTTGATGTAGCCGCTGAGCGCGACGCCGATCAGCGCCACGAGAAAAATCGGAGAAACGATGCGCCACAGATTCATGCCCGCGGACTTCATCGCGACGATTTCGTTGTTCGCGGAAATCCGCCCGAGCACGATCAGCACGCCCGTCAGCATTCCCAGCGGCATCGCGTAGGGAATCACGCTCACGGAAATCAGCCCGACGAGCTCCACCACCGTCGGCATCGAAAGCCGCCCGTTCGCCAGCTCGCCGATCACCTGACGCAACACGTTGCCCGTGACGAGAACGAAAATGAAAAGCCCCAGCGACAGCACGACCGCCGCCGCCACCTGAAGAAACAAATATCGGTTGAGAATTTTCACGCGCGCGCTTCAGAATCGTGCAAAGCGCAAAAAGCGTCAAAACATTTTTCGCGGGAACGCCGTTTTTCCCGAAAAAAAAAAGCGGGCGTCTTGCGGGAACGCGAAAACAAGGTTTGTCTGCCGCGGTCCGAAAGGCTTAAAATCGCGCCTTGATTTATGAGCGCTTCAGACTGCATCCTCATCAGAAACGGCCGCATCGTCGATCCCGCCTCCGGGCGAGACGAAATCGGAGACATCGCCGTCGCCGACGGAAAAATCGTTCCCGCGCTTTCCGCGGAGCAAGCGGCGCGCGCGCGCGTCGTCGACGCGGCGGGAACGGTCGTCGCCCCAGGATTCGTCGATCTGAATGCGCACATTTACCAGCCGGGAAAAACGGCGCGCGAAACTTTCGCCTCGGGAACCGCCGCCGCCGCCGCGGGCGGCTTCACGACGCTCGTCTGCACGCCCGACGAAAACATCTGCATCGACAACGCGGGAACGGTGCGGCTCATCCGGGAACTCGCCGACGCCGACGCCTGCGTCCGCGTCCTGCCCGCCGGCAACATCACGCTCGGCGGCAAAGGCGAATCGCTCGCTCCCGTCGGCGCGCTGAAAAAAGCCGGATGCGTCGCCATCACGGATTCCGTCGGCGGCCTCGTCAACAACGAAATCATGCGCTGCGCGCTCGACTATTCGAAAATGTTCGACATCGCCGTTTTCGACCATTGCCAGGATTCGAGCATGACGGCCTCGGGCGTCATGCACGCGGGAACGGTCTCGCTGCGCCTCGGCCTGCGCGGGCTCCCGCGCGCCGCGGAAGACATCGTCGTTTCCAGCGACATTCTGCTGTGCGAAGCGACGCGCGCGCGGCTTCACCTGCAGCACATCAGCTCCGCCCGCTCCGTCGAACTCATCCGCGAAGCGAAAAAACTCGGCACGAAAATCACCGCCGAGGTTTCCCCGCAGCACCTGCTGCTCACCGACGAAGACGTCGGCGACTACGACACGAACAAAAAAATCAACCCGCCGCTGCGCGCGGAGGCGGACCGCCGCGCGCTCATCGCCGGGCTCAAGGACGGCACGATCGACGCCGTCGCCAGCGACCACTCGCCGCGCACGCCCACGGAAAAGGACTGCGAGTTCGACTACGCGCCCTTCGGCGTGATTTCGCTCGAAACCGCGCTCGCCGTCGCGCTTGAAGCGCTTTACCGCAGCGGAGAAATGACGCTCCCGCAAATCGTCGAAAAACTTTCCCTCGCGCCCGCGAAAATCCTCGGCATTCCCGCGGGAACGCTTGCCGAAGGCGCGCCGGCGGACATCGTCGTATTCGATCCCGACGAAGCGTGGACGCCCCGCGCCGAAGCGCTGCGCTCCAACTCGAAAAACTGCGCCGTGCTCGGCAGAACGCTCCACGGGCGCGTCCGCCTCACGCTCTGCGGCGGAAAAATCGTTTTCGAACGCTGAGCGCGAGCGCATTCCCGCGCCTCAGAAAAACTTGCGGAAAAATTCCGGCGGCGCGCTGACGATTTCGACGCGTTCCCGCGTGCGCGGATGCTCGAACGCGAGCTTCCACGCGTGCAGCGCGAGCCGCGGCGCGCTGTTCCCGCGCCCGTAAACCGCATCGCCCAAAAGCGGATGCCCCATTTCCGCGAAGTGCGCGCGAATCTGGTTTTTCCTTCCCGTGAGCAGCGAAACTTTCGCCGAAGTCCAGCCGCGCCCGCGCCGGACGACTTCGTAGCGCGTCGCCGCGAAACGCGCGCGCAGCCCGAGCGCGGCGGCCTCCGCGCTCCCGACGCTGCGCACGCGGTAATTCTCGTCTTCCGCAAGAAACGACTCGACCGTTCCCGCGTCGTTTTCCAGCGCGCCTTCCGCGACGGCGAGATACGTCTTCTCGACGCCGCCGTTCCAGCGTTCGTGCATGCGTTCCCGAAACGCGAGCGACTTCGCGAGAACCAGGATTCCCGACGTTTCGCGATCGATGCGGTTGACGGCGAAAAGCTCCTTGCGGGAACGCGGATTCCCCTTGCGGAAAAAGCGCGTCATCAGCGTCAGCGCGTTCTTCTCGCGCTCGTAACGCGCGGGAACGCTCAGCAGCCCGGCGGGTTTTTCGACGACGACGAGATCCGCGTCCTCGAAGAGAATGACGATGCCGCGCGGAAGATATTTTTTCGGCGGGGGCTTCGGCATCAGCAACTCCGCGGCGCGGCGGGAACCGCGGCGGCGGGCTTTTTCTTCCACGGCGTTTTCTGCGAAAGCGGAATCATTTCGCGGCTTTCGAGCACCGTTCCCGCGGGAATTTTCATGCCGGCGAGAAAATCGCGCGCCGGCAGCATGCGCCCGCCCGGACGCTGCAGCGAATGAATCCGCAGAAAATCTTTTCCCGTCGCGACGAGCAGCTCGCCCTTCATCCACGGAACGACCGTCCCCGGCGCGGCGGGAGCAAGCTCCGGCGCGGAAACGGCTTCCACATGTCCGAGCTTGATTTCGAGCCCGTTGAACGGGAACGTGCAGCCCGGCCAAGGCGATAGCGCGCGCGTCCGCGCCGCGATCATCCGCGCCGGCGCGCGGAAATCCACGGCGGAATCCGCGCGGGAAATTTTTCGCGTGTAGGACGCATGCTTTTCCGGCTGCGGGATGTTTTCCGCCGTGCCGCGGATGATGCGCGGGAGCGTATCCATCGTGATGAACGTGCAGGCGTCGGAAATGCGTTCCCGCAGCGAAGCGCGCGTCGAATCCTCGTCCAGCGGAATGACGGCGCTGCCCACGACGTCGCCTTCGTCCAGCGCGGGAACGATGCGCTGCAGCGTAACGCCCGTTCCCGAAGCGCCGCTCGCGATCGCCGCCTCAATCGGCGCGGGACCGCGGAAATGCGGCAGCAGCGAAGCGTGATAGTTGAAAAAGCCCAGGCGAGGCGCGTCGAGCATCTCCTGCTTCAGAATGTGCCCGTAAGCCATCACGAGCCCGATGTCGCAACCGAGTTCCCGCAGACGCGCCGCGTCCTCCGGACCCAGTTTTTCCGGCTGAAAAAGCGGGATTCCGTAGCGCCGCGCCCACTGGGCAATCGCGTTCGGCTGGATTTTCTGCCCGCGCCCGGACGGGCGGTCCGGCTGGCTGTAAATCGCCTCGATGCGGACGAGCGCGCGCAACGGCGCGCTGATCAGCGTTTCCAGAATCGGAAGCGCGATCGGGTCCGAACCGAAAAAAACTGTTTTTTTGAGGTCGCTCATGAATCGAGGCGGAAAAACGCGGCGGGAGCATTTTTTACCGTTTTCTCCCGCGTTTTTCCATCAGAAAAAGTAATTCAGCCCGACGGAAATCGCGTGCGCCCGCTCGCCCGCGCGGATCGTTCCCGTGTAGCCGCCGAAAAGCTCGACGCTTTCGGCAAGCGCCCAGTTCAGATACGCGCCCGCTTCCAGCGCGGAAGACTCGTTTTCGCGGGAATCGATCACGTAATCCGTGCGCGTTCCCGGCATGTAGGCGTCCAGCGAATACGTGTCTTTCCCGAAATCGAGCAGCCACGCCGCGCGCGCCGAGAGCTGCAGCGCGTCCGTCACCATGAACGCGGAGGAAATGCCCAACGAGGAGCGCAGCCCGAACGCGCCGCCGGAATCCACGGAAAGCGCCTGCTTGCCCGCGCCGGATTCGTCGAACGAGCCGACGCGGGAATACGCCGCGGAAAGCCCGCCGAAAACGCGAATCGCCAGCCAGCTCTGCGCACGCAGCGTCGCGCCGACTTCCGTCATCGCGCCGAGCCGCCACGCGTCGAAATCGCCGGAATATTCGCCGCGCTTCGAGTCCGACGAAGCGTACATGCCCGCCGCGCCGAGCGTCCAGTCGAACCAGCCGTTGCGGTAAACGCCGTAACCCGCGAGCCCGTAGGCGTCCGTCGTCACCTCGTGCCGCACGGCGGCGTCCGTCGTCTCGTATTCCTCTTCGCCGCCGCCGAGGACGAGTCCGAGTTCCCACGAACCGAGCGGGACCGATGCGCCGACCATCGCTCCCGCGATCGTCGCGTCGTACGCCTCGGCGCCGTGCCGTTCCCGCTGTTCGCGGAAAGAAAAATCGCCCTGCGCCCAGAAATTCGCCAGCCGCGCGTTGAGCTTTTCGGCGAGCGCGAGTTCCTCCTTGCGCCGCGCCTCGAGCGCCGCGGAAACTTCGCCGCCGCGCTGACGCATTTTTTCGAGATAGCCGCGCATGTAGGGAGATTCCAGCTTATTCGCGCCGAAAAGCTGCGGCGTGAGCGGACGCGTCGCTCCGCGCAGCAGCGCCGAGCGCATGAACTCGTGCGTGCGGTTGACGCCTTCGCGCTGCAAATCGCCGTAAATCGAGCCGCGGAACGCCGAGCCGTTCAGCCCGTTGAAGACGAGCGTTCCCGTTCCCGCGTCCCATTCGAAGCGGTCGTCGAGGTCGTAGCCGTTCACGTCCGCGATCGCGACGCCGGAAAGAATTTCCTCGCTTTCGATGCCGAGAATCGGCAGTGCGTCGCCCTCGCTGAGCGCCGTCGCGTCAATCATCACGGAACCGCGGCTCAAATCGATGCCGCTTTCGTCGGAAACCGCGGAAAAGTCAAGCGCGCTGTTCGCCGCGGACAAATCGATCACGCCGTTCAGCACTTCCGTTCCCGCGGAAACGCCGTTGGAAAAAGTCGAACCGTCGGCGAACGCGAACGTCGAATTTTCCGCCACCGTCAGCGTTCCCGCGTTCACGAAATTCCCGGAAAATTCCGCCGCGCCGGAAACCGTCGCGTTCCCGTAGTTGCGGAAATTCGCCGCGCTCAGCGAGGCGCCGTCGGAAAACGCGAAGCGCGCGTTCTGCGAAACGCCCGTCGTCCGGTCGGAATAAACGTTGACGTCGCCGGAAACCGCGACCGTTCCCGCGAGCGTCATGCGCCGCCCGTTCGCGACGTTCAGATTCCCGTCGACTTGCGCAAGCGAAAGCGTTCCCGTGCCGGAAACGTCGCCTTCGACCGTTCCCGCGCCGGAGAGCGCGGCGCCCGTGCCGCCGAAGCTCACGTTCCCGGAAAACGTCGCCTTTTCCGCGATTTCCAAGCTTCCCGTCAGGTTCAGCGCGTGCGTTTCCGTCGTCGCGCTCCCGTCGTCGCCCGTCGCGGCGACTTCCGCCATGCGGAAATATTGCTCGCTCGCGCCGTCGCCGAGCTTCGAGCCCGAACCGGAAACGGCGAGCGTCTCGAATTCCAGCGGCTTGTCGCGCGTCGTTCCCGACGCGACCAGCGCGCCGCCGCTCAGCAGCACGTTTTTCGCGCCGACGGTCTGCGAGTCCGGCGAAAGCGAAAGCGTCGCTCCCTCGCCGACGCTGATGCCGGCCTTGAGCTTCACGCCGCTCCCGATCGTGAACGAGCCCTCGCGCACGACCGTCGTCTCGTTCCCGGCTTCGTCCTTGACGGTCTCGGAAAACGCGGAAAACAGAATTTCCTTCGCCGCTTCTTCCTCGTCTTCGCCCGCGGATTCGCCGTCTTTCGCGTCTTCCGCGGCGACGTAGAGCATCAGCGTTCCCGTGCCGTCGACCGTCACGTTCACGCCGTCCGCCGCGCGCGCGACTTCCGTCACGGCGAGCGTCGCGTTTTCGCTCAGCGTCACCGTCGCCGAGCCCGTTTCCGTGAACACGAGTTTTTCCGCGACGCTCAGCGTTCCCGCGCCGTCCAGCGCGAGCGTTCCCGCGCCGACGGAGAGCGTGTCCGCCGCGAGCGACGCGCCGTCGCCGGAAAAATTCAGCGCCGCGTTTTTCACGAAAAACGTTCCCGCGCCGGAAATCGCCGTCGCGCCGGAAACCGTCGCCGTCGCGCCGTTCAGCGCGAGCGTTCCCGCGCTCGCGAGCGTCGTCGTTTCCGCGAACGTGAAATGCGCGCCGGAAGCGATGCTCAGCGTTCCCGCGATGTCCGCTTCGGAGAATTTTCCGAGCGTTCCCGTCAGTTCGACCGAAGCGTCGGCGCCGACGGAAAACTTTTCGAGCGCGCCGTCGCCCGCCGCGGAAATCGCGCCGCCGAGCGTCGCGTTCCCGCCGGAGAAATCGAACAAGGCAGCCGCGTCCGCGCCGACGGAAACGTCGCCGAGCGTCAAATCGCCCGCGCCGGTTTTCCGCAGCGCGAGCGTTCCCGCCGCGACCGTGATTTTGTCGGAAATTTCCGCGGTTTCGACGTTTTCGCGCGACGTCGTGCCGTCCTCGTTTTCCGAAACGTCCGCATCGGCATGGAAAACGAGCGTCGCCGTTCCCGCCGCGGCGGCCGTTCCCGCCGCCGACGAACCGACATAAATGCCGTCGCCGGCGCCGCCCGTCGTCGAGCTGTTCCCGGAAATTTTCGTGTTCCCGGCGAGCGTCAGCGAGACGTTCGACGAAGCGACGTCGAGAAACGCGCCGCCGCCGTAAGCGTTTCCGCCGTTTTCCGCCGTCGCGGCGTTCCCGGAAATCGTCGCGTTCGTCAGCTCCGCGGAAGCCCCGCGCAGATACAGCGCGCCGCCGTAAGCGTTCCCGCCGTTTTCCGTCGTCGCGGCGTTCCCGGAAATTTCGACGGTTTTCCCGCCGAGCGCGATCGAGCCTCCCGCCGCGGAAACCGCGCCGCCGAAAGCGTCTCCGGAAGAAGCCGAAGCGGAATTCTTCGTCAAAGAAACGGTCCCGTTTTCGCCGGCGTCGACGCGAAGCGTTCCCGCGGAATAAATCGCGCCGCCCGCCGCGCGCGCCGCCGAAGCGGAATTTTCGGAAAATTCCGCCGCGCCCGACAACGTCGCGACGCCCGCCGAAGCGAGATACAGCGCGCCGCCCTGCGCGTCGCCGCCCGCCGCCGCCTCGTTGCCCGCCGCCGAAAAGCCCGCGGAAGAAGAAAGCGCGCCGCCCGCGACGTAGACCGCGCCGCCGAAAGCCGCGCCGTTTTCGTCGCCGGAAACGCGCGCCGCGTTCCCGAGGAAATCCGCGCCCGCGAACGCGAGCGTTCCCGAGGAATAGACCGCGCCGCCCGCCGCGCCGGTGCGCTTTCCGTTTTCGTCCGTTCCCGCGACGGAAAACGCTTCCGCCGCGTTCCCGGAAAATTCCGCCTTCCGTTCAAAAATCTGATTGCCGCCGGAGGCCGAAAAAATCGCGCCGCCGCGCGCGAACGCCGCGCCGATTTCGGAAGCGGCCGTTCCCGCCGCCGCCCTGTTCGCGGAGAAAACCGCCGCGCCTTTGAAGGTCTGCGCGCCGCCCGCAGAGTAAACCGCGCCTCCTTGCGCGACGGTCTGCGCGGAAGCGGCGTTTTCGGAAAATTCCGCCGCGCCGAGCGCGAGCGTTCCTCCGCTCTGGTAAAGCGCGCCGCCGCGCGCGGAAGCGTTCGCCTGCGCGGAAGCGTCCGCCGCGTTCCCGGAAAAGCTCAGCGTTCCCGCCGCGGAAGCCAAATCGAGCGTTCCCGCGGAAACGTAGACCGCGCCGCCGCGCGCTTCCGCCGCGACGCCCTCCGTCTGCGCCTCGCCCGCGCCGAGCGCGAGCAGTTCCGCCTTGTTTTCGGAAAAGGAAAATGCGCCCGACGTTTCAAGCGCGACTTCCGTCGCCTCGTCGGTCGAAGCGAGCGCGCCGCCCTGCGCGAACGTTTTCGCGGAAGCGGCGTTGCGGCTGAACGCCAGCGAAGAAAGCTCCGCGCCGTCTGCGACGCCGAGTTTCGCGCCGGCGACGGCGAGCGCGCCGCCCGTCGCCGAAGATTCGACGGGAGCGTCCGACGTTTCCGCCGCGGACGCCGCGTCGCCTTCTTCGCCGTCTTCGTCCTCCGCCGGCGGCGCGTAAGCGAGCGCGGAAGCCTCGGCGGAGTTTTCGCTGAACGTCAGCGTTCCCGCGAGCGAAACGGAAGCCGTATGCGTCTGCGTTTTTTCGCCGTCGTCGCCGGTCGTTTCTTCGAGCGTCCCGGAAAAATACGCCGCGCCGCCGGAAGCGGAAGCTCCCGCGGCCGAAGCGGTCGCCGCGTTTCCGGAAAACGTCGTCGTTCCCGCGAGCGAAAGCTCCGCGTCGGAAACGGCTACGGCGCCGCCGGAAACGGCGGAAAGGGCGGCGTTCCCGCGCGCCGCGTTATCGGAGAAATCCAGCGTCGTTCCCGCGTCGAAAGCCGCGCGGCCGCCGTCCATCACGACGAGCGCGCCGCCGCCGACCGCGGAAACTTCTCCGGAAGCGTTTTCAGCGAGATTTTCCGCCGCGTTCCCGGAAAAATTCACGCGCGCGTTTTCCGCGTCGAGCCAGCCGCCGGAAACGGCAAGCGCGCCGCCCTGCGCGCTTGCGCCGCACGCGGCGTTGCCGGAAAAATCCAACGTCGTTTCGGAAACCCGAAGGCCGAAATTCTTTTCGACGCCTTCGCCGACGAAAACGTCGTCGGGATAAACCGTGTCGCTCGCGGAGCCGTCCGCGTTGAGCTTGGCGTCGGTGATGAAAACCGCGCCGCCGCTCGCCGCCGCGGCGTCGGAGACCGCGCGGTTGTTTTCGAAGCGCGTCGTTCCCGCGCCGGAAATTTCCAGCAGCCCGGACGCGAAGACGGCGCCGCCCGCCGCGGCGAGATTTTCCGACGCGGTTTCGCCGCTGCTGTTTTCGTAGGAAATTTCTCGTCCGTGCGCGAGGTTGCCGGAAAAGACGACGTCGCCGTTTTCGCCGCTTGCGAGGCGGATTTCGTCCATGATGTGGGCGGAGACGAGCGCGCCGCCCTGCGCGCGGTAGTTCGTCCGTTCGTCGGCGACGAGGCGGCGATTTTCGAAACGCGTTCCCGCGCCGATGTCGAGCGTCGTTCCCGCGGCGGAATTTCCCGTCGTGAAGACGCGCCCGGTTTTCTTCGTTTCGTCCGTCGTTCCCGCGAACGTGACGTTTTCGACGGAAAGCGTCACGCCGTCGAGGAAGAAAATGTCGCCGGCGCCTTTCACGGACAAATCGACCTCGGACGAGGAAATCGTGCGGCCGCCGCCGAGAATTTTCGAACCCGTCGCCAGGACTTCGATCGAGCCCGTCGCCGTCGTTTCGGAGCTTTCGTTCCCGTCCGCGTCCTCCGAGGGTTCCGTCGCGGTCGTGTCGACGCGAAAATCCTGCGTGATGTTCAGATCGGCGTTGTCGCGGTAAGTTTCCTTCTCCGCGCCCTCGGGCAGATATTTTTCCGAGAGATATTTCCGCAGCGCGTCGCCGTCGGCGACGTCGTAGGAATCGCGCGTCGTCTCTTCGGCGAGAATCACGCAGGGAGAAAGCGTTCCCGCCGCGAGAAAAAGGGCGAGCGGCAGTTTTTTCCGGGATGCGGCAAAGAAATTCATCGTCTGAAAATGTCGGGAAGAAAAAAACGGGAACGCTGATTTTAACGTTCCCGCGCGGATGCGCAAAGAAAAAGAAACCGGGACGGGAAACGCGTTCCCGCCCCGGTTCCGCCGCGCGAAGGCGCGGGAACGCCCTCACCAGGCGAAGGATTCCCCGGGTTCGACGGACGTCGTGAACGCGACGAGCAGCTGCACGCACTGGTCGACGACGGCGAGGTCGACGACTTCGCCCGGCGTGTGCATGTAGCGCAGCGGCACGGAAATGAGCCCGGCGGCGACGCCGCCGTTCGCCATCTGGATGACGCGGGCGTCCGTTCCCGTGGGACGCGCGTCGGCCTCGAGCTGATACGGGACGCCTATGCGTTTCGCGGCGGCGACGAGCTTGTCGAACACGAGCGGATTGATGTTGGGGCCGCGGCAGATGACGGGACCGCCGGAGAGCGAAACGCGCCCGAACTTGCGGTTGTCCGCGTCGGGGTGATCGGTCGCGTGCGTGACGTCGATGGCGATGCCGACGGTCGGGTTCAAGTCCTGCGCCGCGGTCTGCGCGCCGCGCGTGCCGATTTCCTCCTGCGTCGTCGCCACGGCGTCGACGCGCACGCCGAGCTTTTCGATGCGGGCGAGGCGGCGGAACGCCTCCATCGCGACGTAGCAGCCGGCGCGGTCGTCGAAGGCGCGGGCGACGGCGACGGAGCCGTCGAGAATTTCGAGCGCCTCGTCGTAAACGGCGGGATCGCCGATGTCGACGCGCGCGAGCGCCTCTTCGCGGGAACGCGCGCCGATGTCGATCCACATTTCATGCGTTTCGGGAACTTTCGCGCGTTCGGCGGCGCTCAGCAGATGCACGGCGCGTTTTCCCGTCACGCCGCGCACGACGCCCTTTTTCGAAAGGATGAGCACGCGGCGGCCGCTCGGGATGATCAGGTCGTGCCCGCCGAGCAGGTTGAAATAAAGGAACCCGCGGTCGTCGACGTAGGAAATCTGCAGGCCGAGCTCGTCGATGTGCCCGGCGAACATCACGGACGTCTTCGCCTTCGGGTTCAGCGTCGCGATGCGGTTTCCGAGCACGTCGCCGCGGTATTCGTCGGCGTAATTTTTGACGAATTTGTCGCAGACAGCCTGCGCCTCGAACTCGTGCCCGGTCGGCGCTTTCGCGTCGAGCAGTTCCCGCAGGAACGAGGGCACCGGGAACGGTTTCGCTTTTTTGGGCGCGGAGGTTTTTTCTTTGTTCGCGGAAGTTTTTTTAGGCATGGCGTTTTCTTCTCGGAAAAAAAATCAGGCCGCGGGAACGACGGGCGATTCGTCGAGGGCAGGCGGCGGGAGCGGCGCTTCCTCTTCCTGCTGCGGCGCGGGAGCGGCGGCGTCCGCGGCGGGAACGAGCTCGGCGGGAAGCACATCCTCCGCGGGAACGAGAAGCGCGGGAACGGCGTCCGCCTTCGATTTCGTCAGCGTCAGAAACGTGACGGCCTTCATGGGTACGCGCGCGTCGAATTCGAAATCCGCGTAGCCGGCGTCTTCTCTGTCGCCGGAAAGCACGCGCTTGGAGCGGCCGACTTCGTTCCCGCTGCGGTCGAACGCGCGCAACAGCACCGGCGCATTGAAATACTCCGCGAACGAGACGTAAAGCACGGCGCGCGGTTTTTTCCCCGCGTCGATGTGAACGCGCTCGACGACGACGCCGTCCGCGCGCAGCGCGTCGAATTTGACGGCGGGCGCGGCGTTCCCGTCGGTTTCCACGACGTTCGCGTTTTTCCACGGCTTGACGACGGCGAGGGCGACGACGGCGGCGATGAGCGCCAGCGCGCCGATGAATGCGAGAATGTTTTTGATCATGTCGGAGAAATTTTCGCGTTTGCCTGAAGGAAACGCAAGGAAAACGAACGCGGCGGCGAAAAGTTTTCGCCGGATTCCCCGGCGCGGCGTTCCCGCCGTTAAAGCTCGACAACCGCCGCCCGAACGGAGAAAATCTTTTCTCAGAATTATGAAACCGGTAGTATTCAACAGTACACTCCTCCGCGACGCGCACCAGTCGCTCGCGGCAACTCGCATGAGCACGGCGCAGATGCTCCCGATTCTGGACAAGCTCGACGCCGTCGGCTACGGGCGGCTCGAAACTTGGGGCGGCGCGTCCATCGACGCGGGTCTGCGCTTTCTGAAAGAATTTCCGTTCAAACGCCTCGACGCGCTCCGCGCCAAGACGAAAACCCCGCACATGATGCTCATGCGCGGGCAGAACATCGTCGCTTACAATCAGTCTCCGGACGACGTCGTCGCCGCGTTCGCGACGCAGGCGATTCGCCACGGCATGAACACGATCCGCATTTTCGACGCGCTCAACGACCCGCGCAACATGAAGACGGCGATCGAAGCGACGAAGAAAGCCGGCGGCGAGGCGCAAGGCACGATCTGCTACACGAACAGCCCGGTTCACACGGTCGAAGGCTTCATCAAGCTCGGCTGCACGCTCGCGGACATGGGCGTGCACAGCCTCTGCCTCAAGGACATGGCGGGGCTCGTTTCGCCGCGCGCGGCTTACGACATCATCAAAGGGCTGAAGGACAACGTCAAAGTTCCCGTGTGGTTCCACACGCATGAGACGACGGGGCTCGGCGCGTCCTCCTATCTCGCGGCGATCGACGCCGGCGTCGACGCGGTCGACGTCGCGATTCGCCCGTTCTCCGACGGGACCGCGCACCCGGACCACACGCGCATGATGGCGCTGCTCAAAGGTCACCCGCGCCGCCCGAACTACGACGCGCAGCTCATCGAAGAAATTTCCGCCTACGAAAAAGGCGTCTACGAAGAGCTTTCCAAATTCACGAGCCACAAAAACGAAGTCGTCAACATCGACGCGCTCCGCTACGAAGTTCCCGGCGGGATGCTTTCCAACTTCCGCAACCAGCTCAAGGAACTCAAAATGGAAGACAAGTTCGAGGAAGTCTGCGCGGAAATTCCCTATATCCGCGAAAAGCTCGGCTGGATTCCGCTCGTCACGCCGACGTCGCAGATCGTCGGCACGCAGGCCGCGATGAACGTCAAGTTCGGCCGCTGGAAACAGTTCATTCCCGGCGCCATGGACATCGCGCTCGGCTACTTCGGGCAGACGCCCGCGCCGGTCGATCCCGAAATCCGCAAACTCGCCGCGGAACGCTCGAAGAAAGACCCGATCGAATGCCGCCCCGCGGATCTGATCAAGCCGCGCATGGAAGAGCTCCGCAAAGAGCTCAAGGAAAACAACCTCCCGGCGGACGACGAGCACTGCGTCATCTACGCGATGTTCCCGCAGCAGGTCAAGGAGCTCTATTTCCCGCCGAAAGAAGAGCCCAAGCCCGCTCCCGCGCCCGCCGCGGCTTCCGCCGCCCCCGCGCCCGCCATTTCCGCGCGCGTCGGCGTCTCCGGCAACGTCACGAACCTCGCGATGACGATCAACGGCACGACGCACGCCGTTTCCGTCGAAGAAATCGCCTGATTCGTCGTCGGACGATTTCCGCAAACGCAAAAAACGGCGTTCCCGCAAATTTCCGCGGGAACGCCGTTTTTTTTGCGCGCGAGCGATGCGCGCCGCGGCAACGACGCGTCAGAGCTCGATGCGCTCGCCGTCCTTCCAAAGCTCTTCGAGGGCGTAAGTCCGCCGACGGTCTTCCGAGAAAATGTGCACGACGACGTCGAACGCGTCGACGACGCACCAGCCGCTGTTCGGCTCGTTCTGCACGCGCACGTGCGCCGCGGGAACGACGTCGCGCACCGCCTTTTCCAGCTCGATGCGCAGCGCGCGCAGATGCGGATCGGACGTTCCCGTCGCGATCACGAAATAATCCGTCACCGGAGATTTTTCCCCGAGAAAAATCACCTCGATGTTCGCCGCTTTCTTCTCTTCGAGCGCGGCGACGCAGCGCCTGACAAGCCCGATGCCCGCCGCGGGATTTTCCGCCGGCGCATCTTTTTTCCGCCGCGCGGGGGCTTTTTTCTTCGCCGCCGTTGCGGGCTTTTTCAGAGCGGCGGATTTTTTCGCGGGCGCTTTCGCCGGCGTTCCCGCCGCCGCGGATTTTTTCGCCGCGCGCTCAGGCTTCGCCGCCGCGGACGCTTTCGCCTTCGCGGGCTTGGCGGGGACGGTCTTTTTCGCCGGCGTCCGACGCACGGTCTCGGCGGGCTTGGTCTTTTCCGCTGTTTTCTTCGTTGCTGCCATAACGGTAAAGATGATTTTCGCGAATGATAGTCAAAACCTCCGCCGGCACGCAACCGCGGAGTTCGTCGATTTTCCCGGCGGCGACTTTCGCGCGGATTTCCGTCGACGACAAATCCATCGGCGGAATCGCCAGCGGCACGACGCGCGCGACGCCGCGCAGCGCGGCGGAAACGGGCGGCAGCGCGGCAGCGTCGCGGCACATGACGGCGAATTTCACCTTGCGGCAAAGCCGTTCCGCGTCGCGCCACTTGTCGAGCAACGCCAACTGGTCCGCGCCGAAAATCCAAAAGAAGTCCGCGCGCGGGAACGCATCCTCAAAATGTTCGACCGTGCGGACCGACCAGCTCGTCCCGCCCTGTTCGAGCTCCCAGGACGAAATTTCCGCGCGCGGGAACGGCGCGAGCGCCGCGCGCAGCATCGCCAGCCTCAGCGCGCCCGAAGCGCCCGGCGCGCGCGTCTTCAGCGGCGACTGCGCGGCGGGAACGAAGATCAGCCGGTCGAGCTTCAGCTCGGAAAAAGCGGCCTCGGCGAGCGACAGGTGCGCCCGGTGCGGAGGGTCGAAGCTCCCGCCGAAAATCCCGACGCGCATCCGCCGAAACAGCGGTTCGCCCGGCGCGGGGACGGGATCGTTCCCTCCGCGGGAAAACGGGTTGCACCGCAGCACGCGCCACGCCGCCAGCAGCGTTCCCGTAAAAAATCCGTGCTTCAGCAGCGCTTGCCGCGCGTACTCCGAGCACGTCGGCGAAAAACGGCAGAAGCCGTTCCCGCCGGAAAGAAGCCGCAGCGCCGGCGAAACGATTTTCCGGTAAAACGCGATGAACGCGAGCGCGACGAAAACGCCCGGCCGCCTCAGCGCTTCCGCGACGCGCTTCATCACGCCGAGCCCCGCTTTCCCGCATTCCCGCGGAGGCGGGCGACGATGCGCCGCGCGGCTTCAAGATAGCGCGCTTCGAGTTGCGCGAAAGGAACTTTTTCGAAACCGCGGCGCGCGATGACGATGACGTCCCAGCCCGGCGGGAACGCGCCCGCGTTTTTTCTGAAAATCTCGCGGAAAACGCGTTTCGCGGCGTTGCGCCGGACGGCGCGATTGCTCACCGCTTTTTTCGACGCGATGACGGCGAAGCGCGGGAACGCGCGCGGCGCGGACGCCGCATCCGGAGGCGCGGCATTGACGACGAAAGGCCCGCAATTGTATCGCGAGCCTTGTTCCTGCAAGCGGGAAAAATCGGCCTGAAGCCGAAGTCTGTGCGCGGCGGGAAAACGCATCTCCCGCGCAAGAAAACCGCTCAGTCGGCGAGGCGCTTGCGCCCCTGCGCGCGACGGTTGGCGATGACCTTGCGGCCGCCGCGGGTCTTCATGCGGGCACGGAAGCCGCACTTGCGCGCGCGGCAGATTTTGGAAGGACGATAGGTCGGCTGCATAACTGACTTTTATTTGATGGTTAAACTGAAAAGGAAGGAAAGAAGAAACCAGTTCCGGCTCGGGGCGGCAAGTTTTTTTTTTCGCCTTGCGGAGCGGCGGGAACGCGCATAGCCTTGCGTCCGTTTTTTTTTCAGCCCGGCCGCGCTGCGGGAACAGGAAGCCGCCGGCGTCGCCGCTTCGCGGGAAACGCGTTCCCGCGGGAGCTGTTCCGGGACAGTTCATTTTCGATTCAACGCAAAAGAAAAAGCAAAGAAAGCAAAAGCCATGGTCATGGAAGAACAGATTTCGAGCGCCATCGTGCGCTCGTTTTTCAAAAAGCTCGAAAGCAATCTCGCGGTGGACGTCGCCGTCGTCGGCGCGGGACCGAGCGGGCTCGTCGCCGCGCGCGACCTTGCGAAGGCGGGCTTCAAAGTCGCCGTTTACGAAAGCAAGCTCGCGCCCGGCGGCGGCGTTTGGGGCGGCGGCATGCTGATGAACGAAGTCGTCGTGCAGGACGACGCCGCGGAAATTCTTCACGACTTCGACATCACGACGGTTCCGCTCGGGAACGGCTACCAGACGCTCGATTCCGTCGAAATGGCGGCGGGGCTGATTTTCGGCGCGCGCAAGGCGGGAGCGATCATTTTCAACACAGTCTGCGTCGAGGACATCGTTTTCCACGACAGCGTGGTTTCCGGCGTCGTCATCAACTGGAACCCGGTGCGGCGGCTCGACATGCACGTCGACCCCATCGTCGTCACGGCGCGCGCCGTCGTCGACGGCACGGGACACCCGAGCGAAATCGTTCAAAAGGCCGTGAACAAGGCCGGCGTGAAAATCGATTCGCCCTCCGGCGGCATTCTCGGCGAAAAACCCATGTGGATGGAAGACGGCGAACGCACGACCGTCGAAAATACGAAGCGCCTGTTCCCCGGGCTTTACGCCTCGGGCATGGCGGCGAACAACGTACAAGGCGGCTTCCGCATGGGGCCGATTTTCGGCGGCATGCTCAAAAGCGGACGCAAGCTCGCGCGCATCATCGCCGAAGATTTGAAGCGCTGAAAAACGACGACGGCGGGAACGCCATGGGATGCCGCGCGCAATCCCCGCGCTCCCGCGTTTTTTTTCTTTTCCTTATGGAAGATTCCTTCGGCCTTTACCTCGTCATCACGAATCCCGCGACGAGTTATGAAACCTGCGCGGACGCAGCCGTGCGCGCAGGCCTGCGTCTCGTTCAACTGCGCATGAAGCGCGCGCCGCGGGAACGCGTCGTCGAAACCGCGAAAAACATTCGCCGCATCACTGCGGGAACGCGCACGCTCTTCATCGTGAACGACGATCCTGAAATCGCCGCGGAAACGGAGGCCGACGGCGTGCATCTCGGGCAGGACGACATGCCGCTGCCCGCCGCACGGGAACGCTTCCCGTCGCTGAAAATTTTCGGGCTCTCCACGCATTCGCTCGCGCAAGCGACTGCCGCGAGTGCCGCCGCTCCCGACTACGTCGGCGTCGGCCCCGTCTACGCCACGCCGACCAAGGAAATTCCCGATGCGACGCTGGGCCTGCAGACCATGCGCGCGATGATCGACGCCGCGCCTTGTCCCGCCGTCGCCATCGGCGG
>DVOG01000055.1 GCA_018713755.1 Candidatus Spyradosoma merdigallinarum
CCGTGGATCCGAAGCCGCCGACATTTTGCCGAAAGAACAATTGGAATCAAGGCAAAGCGGCGGCAGCAACTCGCCCGCCGCGACGGCGATTTTGCCGAAAGAACAATTGGAATCAAGGCAAAGCCTGGGCGACGGCGAAGCGGATGATCTGCCGATTTTGCCGAAAGAACAATTGGAATCAAGGCAAAGCTCGGCATGGTCGGTTTCGACCACCGCCAAGATTTTGCCGAAAGAACAATTGGAATCAAGGCAAAGCCTCGCCGCGCTCGCGGCCGAAAACGCCGAGATTTTGCCGAAAGAACAATTGGAATCAAGGCAAAGCAAGACTTGCGAAGGGTGTTCACGGCGTCGCATTTTGCCGAAAGAACAATTGGAATCAAGGCAAAGCCGCGAAGCTCGCGGCGTGCGCGTTGTTCAATTTTGCCGAAAGAACAATTGGAATCAAGGCAAAGCGCGAGCAGCGCGTCATAGGCGCGCGCGCCGATTTTGCCGAAAGAACAATTGGAATCAAGGCAAAGCTTGTCCGAATTCGCCCAAACCGTTTGTCCGATTTTGCCGAAAGAACAATTGGAATCAAGGCAAAGCCTGCGCTGGGAAGGCGGCGTCTACACGCGGATTTTGCCGAAAGAACAATTGGAATCAAGGCAAAGCCAATTCAGAATCGACCGCAGCGGCGCGCGCATTTTGCCGAAAGAACAATTGGAATCAAGGCAAAGCCAGCCGGCGCTGGACGCGCTCGTCGGCCGCATTTTGCCGAAAGAACAATTGGAATCAAGGCAAAGCAGCGCGCTCGCCTTCGCGGAAATCGTGCTGATTTTGCCGAAAGAACAATTGGAATCAAGGCAAAGCCGCGCCGTAGGCGGCGAACGTCGGTGCCGTATTTTGCCGAAAGAACAATTGGAATCAAGGCAAAGCCGAGGGCAACATGCCGCCGGATTCGTCCGGATTTTGCCGAAAGAACAATTGGAATCAAGGCAAAGCGTCATCCTCGCCGCGGGCGCGGGAGACGCGATTTTGCCGAAAGAACAATTGGAATCAAGGCAAAGCAAGAAAACTCGTTTGTTACCCTGACTTATTATTTTGCCGAAAGAACAATTGGAATCAAGGCAAAGCAGCGTCAAGCGCGTCGATGTCGTATTCTAAATTTTGCCGAAAGAACAATTGGAATCAAGGCAAAGCCAATACAGCGCGCCGGCGGAATCGACGTCGATTTTGCCGAAAGAACAATTGGAATCAAGGCAAAGCGTCGTAGAAGGCTAAGTCGAAGTTCGCGCGCAAACACAGATACTTTCAACATATTTGCAAAACAGAATGCAAAATTCTGCGTTGTGAGTTGCTTTCAAAACACAGATACTTTCAACTGCCGCGTATCGCACACAATGCTCTTCCCACTTGCGGCTCCCTTCCTCAAGGCGCAAAAAAAAAAGCTCCTGCACAAACTCTGCGGGAGCTTTTTTTGCGTTTCGCGGAACGAAACGCTCTGAAAACAGCGACGTTCTCAGCGGCGGCGACGCGCGAACTTGCTCTGGAACTTGTCGACGCGGCCTGCCGTATCGACGAAGCGCTTTTCCCCCGTGTACGCCGGGTGCGAGTCCGCCGTGACGTCGCGCGGAATCACGCAGTATTCGATCCCGTCGATGACTTCTTTTTCCTTGGAAGAAAGCGTGGACTTCGTGAGGAACTTGCGTCCCGTCGAAACGTCGCGGAAGCAGACGAAATTAACGGAAGGATGAATGTCTTTTTTCATGAGCGTGCAACTCCTGTTTGCGAAAATTTTCAGCCGCGCGGGAAGAAAATCATCCCTGGCGCGCCTTGTAGCGCGGATGCGTCTTGTTGATCACGTAGATGCGACCGCGGCGCCGAACGACCTGGCAGTTCGGGTGGCGGCTCTTGAGCGACTTGAGCGAAGATGAAACTTTCATGTGTCTTTCCCTGTAAAGTTAAATGAGTAACAGATAAAACCGTTTCGCCGCGCGCCTGTCAATGCCTTTTTCTGAAATGCGCGAAAGCCGCGTTCCCGCAGCACCGTTCAGCAGCTCAGACAGCGCACGGCGAGCTCCCGCATCACCGCCTCGTCCTCACCCGGACGGGCAATCAGCGCCTCGAACGCGCGCACGAACTCCAGCTGCCGGTCGATGAGCCGCTTCAGCGTCACGGATTTGTCCCTCAGCGTCGCTCCCGCGACTTTTTCTCCGACGTACCAAGCGTTCTGCGAAAAAAGGTTCAGCGAAGATTTTTCGTCGTTCCCGCCGAAAAGATGTCCGTAACGGGCTTCCGCCGCCTCGATCGCGCTCTTCGAAATGCCGCCGCGGGAACTCAGCGCCGCATCGCCCGCGTCGACGAGCGCCCGCAGCTGAATCAGCAGCCGATTCCGGTTCTGCAGCGCCGCGAGCAGCGGACGCGCGGACGCGTTGTTGAAGAAGAACCGTCGCAGCGACTCCAGCGTTCCCGCAAGATCTCCGGCGAAAAAATATTCCGCAGGCTCGAAAAAATCTCCCGCGCCGAACACGGGAACGAGCCGCATCACCGTTTTCTCGTCAATCGTTCCGCCGGGCCCGACGCTGCAGGCAAGCTTTTCCAGCTCGGAAAAAGTCATGCGCGCGTGCCCGTTGACTTTCCCGACGAGCAGTCGCGCCGCGTCCTCGCCGATCGACACGCCGCGTTCCCGCGCCGCGCGCTCCACGGCGAAAACCATATCCTCCGGGTCGCTCATCGACGCGACGGGAACGAGCTTGCCGACCTTCAGCAGCTTCTTCGCGGGCGTGCGCCGCTTGTCCGGCCGCACGACGGAAATGACCACGCAGAGCGCGGCGGGATCGCTCGACGCGCATTCCTCCGCGACCTTGTCGGCGAAATCCTCGAAAATGTCCTTCTTCGCCGCGCTCTTGGAGCCGCGCCCTTTTTTCGCGGGAGCGGCGGCGGCCTTTTCCTCCGCGGGCTTCACGCGAATCACGCCGTCGGCGAACCAGTTCAGATTGCGCAGCCAAACGTATTTTTTCCCGCCGAAAAGCGAAACCGTGCGCGTCGCCGCGAGAAACGCGGAAACGACGCTTTGCGCCTCCGCGATTTTCGTCGCGCTCCCGTCGATGATTTCGCGCGACATTTCGTCCGACGCGTCCGCGCTGAGCTTCTCGAAAAGCGCGCGCGCGTCGCGATCCACGAGAAAATCGTCGTCGCCGACGACCAGGAAAAAATGCGGGGAAGACGCGGCCATTTTTCAAATTCAAAGCTTCGGGAACGTCATCCCGAGATTTTCCGTCACGACGGGCGTCACGGCGACGCCGCCCAGCGCGAGCGCGCGAATCGCGGCGCCGACGACCGGCGGGAACGCCGGCTCGGAAATTTCGATGCCGGGAACGGCGCGCCGCATCGCGCGGCGGAAAATTTCGCCGCCGGGCTCATGCAGAATCACGCCGCCGGTGATGCCGAGGCGAGCTTCGCCTTCCGGGATCCGAAGTTTCCCGATGACGGTCGTCACCATTTTCACGAGGTCTTCCGCCGCCGCCTCGAAAATGCGCCGCGCGACGGCGTCGCCGGCGAGGCATGCCTCGTCGATGAAATGCGCGAGCGAGGCGATTTCCTCCTTCGACATGGGCTTGCCCGGATTTTTCAGAGAATCCTGATGCAGGCGCTGGGAAATTTGCCCGGTTTCCGAAATCTGCAGCGCGCCGAAAAGCAGCTCGCGAAGCATCGTCGGCTCGCCGCGTCCGTCCGCGTCGCGCACGGCGGCGATCAGCCCGCGTCGCGCGAGATCGAAGGCGCTGCCCTCGTCGGACACGTAAAAGTCGTAGCCGCCGGTTTCCCACTCGCGCCCGTCCTCCGTGCGCCCGTAGCATTTCGAGCCCGTTCCCGCAATCAGCACGATGCCGCTGCGCATGCCGAACGTCGCCGCGCAAAGCGAGCGCGTGTCGTTTTCGACGAGATAGTTCCGGACGCTCACGCCGTCGAAGGCCGCGATTTTTTCCCGCAGAAACTGCGCGGAAACGCTGTCGTTCACGCCGGAAATGCCGAAAAATCCCGCTTCGAAATGCGGCGTCGTTCCCGCGGAAACGGCCGCCTCTTCGAGCGCGCGGCGCAAGTTGGAAAGCGCGGTTTCCGCGCCGACGCTGTTCGGGTTGGACGCGCCGACCAGCGCGTTCCCGCGGCAGATGCCGTCGGAGGACACGATCAGCGCGCGGGTCTTCGTCCCGCCGCCGTCGATGCCGACGAAAAGCTTAAGTTCGGAGTGGGGCATTTTTCTGAAAAAGGGGTGAAAGGGAAACGAAAGGTTCGAAAGCGGGAAAACTCAGCGCGCGGCGGGCTCCGGCGCCATGCTCAGCGGGAACGCCTTTTCCATTTCCGCGCGCAGCTTTTCTCCGGGCTTCGTGATGAAGTCGTCGGCGGAAGCGGTGCCGCCGATCAGCGAGAATCCCAGCGTCGCGCCGTCGGAAAGCACGAGCTGCACCACGCCGCGCAGCGCGAGGTCTTTTCCGCGCACCGCGAAATACTCGCCTTTTTTGAAAGGAGCGGAAGCCTCGCCGAAACGATAGGCGACGACGTGCTTCGCGGGAACATCGGCGAAAAGCACCGTCGCGACGTCGCGCGACTCCGAAACGGAAACGGCCGGCGCGGGAGCCGCGGCGCGCGCGGCGGGAG
>DVOG01000056.1 GCA_018713755.1 Candidatus Spyradosoma merdigallinarum
CAGCGCGGCGGGAACGACGAGCAGCGCGCGCGAGTCCCGCGTTTCGGCGGAACTTTCCTCGGAAAAAAGCGCGGCGAAAAACGCGATCGCCTGCACGGTTTTTCCCAGCCCCATTTCGTCCGCAAGAATCCCGCCGAGCCCGTTTTCATGCAAATGCCAAAGCCACGCGGCGCCGATTTGCTGGTAGGCGCGAAGGCGCGAAAAAAGCGCCTCCGGCACAGGCGGCCGCGCGAGGCGGCTCAGGTCGCGCAGCGCGGCGGAGCGTTCCCGCCACGTTTCCGGCGGCGTGAAAGCGACGCCGATTTCGCTCAGCGCGTCTTCCGCCGAAGCGAGTTCCGCGGCGGAAAGCCTTCGCCGAAAGGCGTTTTCCGTCGCGAAATTTTCGCCGCGCCCCAAGCGTTCCCGCAGGGCGGAAATTTTCCGCAGCCGCTCCGGCGGGAGCAGCACGACGACGCCGTTTTTCCCGCGCACGTAGCGCTGTCCGCGCGCCGCGGCGCAGGCGATTTCCGCTTCGGGAACGCCACCGGCGTCGAGCCGCGCCTCGAAATCGAAGCCGCCGTCGCCGCGCGGGCGCGTTCCGCAGCGAATTTCCGCCGTGCGCAGCCCGCGCAGAAATTTGCGGAACGCGGGAGAAAAAGCGGCGCGGCAGTCCTGTTCGAGAAAATCCCGGTGCGCGGCGAGAAAATTCAGCGTCTCGTGTTCTCCGCGCAGAAACCAGCGGCGGGAACGCGCGTCGAGCGCGAAGCCGGAATTTTTCAGCAAATCGCGCAGCGCGGCGCGGAACGGCGCTTCCGGCGGAGGCAGAACGACGGAGAGCCACGCGCTCCCGCCGTCGATTTCCGCGCGGAAATTTTTCTGCGCGGGAGAGGCGCTTTCCGCCGGCGCCGTTCCCGCGAATATTTTTCCCGCGGAAAAATGTTCCGCCGACGCCGGCCGAGGGAAAGCGGACTTCGCGGCGCCGGCTGACGGCGGACGCGGTTCCCGCGCTTCTTTTTCGAGAGGTTTTTCCGCGGCGCGGCGCGCGGCTTCCGCGGCGGCGAGCAGCGGCGCGAAATAAGCGAAATAAACGGCGAGCGCGTGCCGGCAGACGCGGCGGGAACGCCCCGTTTCGCAGGAGCATTCCGCGCGCGGGAACGTGCGGGAACGCAGGTCGAGCGCGACGCGGAAGAGCGATCCGCCGTCCGCGACGGCGCCGCGGAAAAACGGCGCGTCCCAAACGACGTCCGTCGCGGCGGGCGCGAGCGCCTTGCCCTCGCGCAACGTCGTCGGGGAGACGGATTCGAGCCACTCCGAATCCGGAATTTGCGGAGGAAGCATCATCCGGAACGTCGTTCCCGCGGCGCGGGCGAGCTCAGAGTTTTTTCACGAAGGTCCAGCCTTCGTCCGCGATGAGCGCGCGCGCCTTTTTCCATTTGACGGAGCGCGTTTCGCCGTCGCGGGAGATTTCCACGAGGTCGTTGCGGCCGATTTCCTGCCCTTCCGGCGCTTCCGTTTCGGCGGCGTTCCCGTGAGGAGGAATCGCGGCGGCGGCGTTCCCGCCGAGCAGCGCTGCGGCGGCGGGCGATTTCGTCACGGCTTCGGCCGCGGGGCGTTCCCGCGCGGCGGAATTTTCTTCCGCCGGTTCGACTCCGCGCAGACGGCGAATCAGCTGTTCGAAGGCTTCGTAGCTCGTCGCCGAGCGGAAAAGCCCGGTGCAGACGTCCGTGCGCACGCGGCCGAGCATCGTCTTGAAGCACGTGAACGCCTCGTTTTTGTATTCGACGAGCGGATTGCGCTGGCCGTAGCCGCGCAGCCCGATGCTCTGGCGCAGATCCGCCATTTCGGCGAGATGGTCCTGCCAGTTTTTGTCGATGGCGCGCAAAACGATGTAGCGTTCCAGCCCTTTGAGCGCGTCCGAGCCCTCGAAGGCGTCGCGCTCGGCGTAGGCGTCGCGCACGCGCTTGACGACGAGATTCGCGGCTCCTTCGTCGCGGGCGGCGAGCAGCTCGTCCGCCGAGAAACGCAGCGGGAACGTCGTGTTGAGCCAGCGGACGAAATCTTCGAGCGCGACGCGGTTGACGTCGGTTTTTTCGTCGGCGGGCAACGCGGCGTCCACGCGTTCGTTAAGTTCTTCGTCGACGAGGGCGAAAAGCAGGTCGCGCGGCTTGTCGGTCTTCAGCGCTTCGTTGCGGATGCCGTAAATGATTTCGCGCTGCTTGTTGAAGACGTCGTCGTATTGCAGCGTATTTTTGCGATACGTGTAATGAACGGCCTCGACGCGGCGCTGCGCGGTTTCGATGGAGCGGTTCAGCAGCGAATGCTGCAGCGGCTGGCCTTCGACGAAGGACTTCTGCAGCACGCGGGAGATGACTCCGGCGTTGGAGAAGAGGCGCATCAGGTCGTCTTCAAGCGAAACGAGAAACTTCGAGCGGCCCGGGTCGCCCTGGCGGGAACAGCGCCCGCGCAGCTGGCGGTCGACGCGGCGCGACTCGTGGCGCTCGGTGCCGAGCACGAAGAGCCCGCCGAGTTCCCGCACGCCTTCGCCGAGCTTGATGTCGGTCCCGCGGCCCGCCATGTTGGTGGCGATGGTCACGGCGCCGCGCTGGCCCGCCTGCGCGACGATCTGCGCTTCGATTTCGTGATTTTTCGCATTCAGCACGTTATGGGGAATGCCGGCGTATTTGAGGCTGCGGGAAAGCATTTCGGAGGCCTCGACGCTCGCGGTGCCGACGAGCACCGGCTGCCCGCGCTCGTGCGCCTCTTTGATTTCCTTGACGGCTTCGGCGTATTTTTCGCGGCGCGTCTTGAAAATCATGTCGTCCTCGTCGATGCGGATGCAGGGCTTGTTCGTCGGGATGGCGACGACGCCGAGGCGGTAGATGTCGTAAAATTCTCCGGCTTCGGTTTCCGCCGTTCCCGTCATTCCCGCGAGTTTTTCGTACATGCGGAAATAATTCTGAATCGTGATGGTGGCGTAAGTCTTCGATTCCTTTTCGATTTCCACGCCTTCCTTCGCCTCGATCGCCTGGTGCAGCCCGTCGCTCCAGCGGCGGCCGGGCATGATGCGCCCGGTGTTTTCGTCGACGATCATCACCTTGTTGTCCTTGACGACGTAGTGGACGTCCTTTTCGAAAAGCGCATAGGCGCGCAGAAGCTGGGAAATGCAGTGGATGTCCTCGCTCGCGCGGACGAAGCGGTCTTCCGCCTCCTGCTTGAGCTTGGCGCGATCCTCGGAGGAAAGGCTTTCGCGCGCGTCGATGGCGACGAATTCCGACGGGATGTCGGGCAGGACGAACGCGTCGGGATCATCCGGGCGCAGCGTGTCGCGGCCGAGCTGCGTCAGGTCGGACTCGCGGCGCTTTTCGTCGATGGCGTAATAAAGCTCTTCCTTGATTTGGAAACGGCGTTCCCGGTTGAACGCGTTCATCATTTCCGCGTCGAAGGCGTCGAGCTTTTTGCGCCATTCGCCGTTTTCCATCATTTTGAGGAACTGCTTGTTGCGCGGCGCGCCGAGCTTGACCTGCAGGAGTTTGACCAGCCCCGCCTGCTCCGCGCGCAAATCGTTGTCGCGCGCGGCGCGTTCGAGCAGCTTCCGCGCGGATTCCACGAGCGTGTTGCACAAGCGCGTCTGCTTCTCGACGATTTTCTGCACGCCGGCCTTGAACTGGTCGAAAGGCTCGGCGCGGTCTTCCTGCACGGGACCAGAAATGATCAGCGGCGTGCGCGCCTCATCGATGAGAATGGAGTCGATTTCGTCGACGATGCAATAGTAATGGTCGCTCTGCACCTGCTCGGCGACGGACGTCGCCATGCCGTTGTCGCGCAGATAATCGAAGCCGAACTCGGAAGCCGTGCCGTAAGTGATGTTGCACTTGTAGGCTTCGCGGCGCTCGTGCGGCGGCATGGAATTCTGAATGCAGCCGACCGTCAGCCCGAGAAATTTGTAAAGGTGCCCCATCCACTCCGAGTCACGGCGCGCCAAATAGTCGTTGACCGTGACGAGCTGGCAGTTTCTTCCCGTGAGCGCGTTGAGGTAAAGCGGGAGCGTCGCCACCAGCGTCTTGCCCTCGCCCGTCGCCATTTCCGCGATTTTGTTGCGGTGAAGCGCGATCCCGCCGATAAGCTGAACGTCGAAAGGCACCATGTCCCACGTCAGTTCGTGGTCGCAGACGATCGCCGTCGTCCCGCACAGACGCCGCGCGGCGTTCTTCACGACGGCGAAGGCCTCCGGCAGCAGCTGATCCAGCGTTTCGCCTTTCTTGAGGCGCTCCATCAGCTCCGGCGTTTTCGCCTTCAGCGCCTCGTCGGACAGTTTCTGGTACTCGGCTTCCAGCGCGTTGATTTTTCTGACGATCGGTCTGCACTTTCGGACGAACTGCCGGTGGTGGCGTCCCGCGAAAACCTTGAAAACGGATGATATGCCCATAACTGCCGAATGATGAAAATATAAGTGAAAAGAATCTAAATTTCCCGCCCGCTTTCGCAAGGCAAAAAAAGAGACGGGAGACGTTCCCGCCTTTCGTTCTTCTTTTGCAGGACGCGTGCCGAAGCGTTCCCGCCGAAGAAAAAATGTTCCCGCGGCAGCAAGCGGCGGGAACGCGAGGCTACTTTTTTCCGCGACGGCAGGCGGCACAGGAGCAGCTTTCGCCGTGCAGCAAAGAATCCTCGTGCGGAAGCAGCTCGTTCCCGCGCGGCTTGCGGAAGCTTTCCGGCGCGTTCGGGTCCGTTCCCGCGGTTTTGTGATAAACGCCCGTCGCGGGATCGCGCTCGTATTTCGTGAAGCCGCGCGCGGCGAAACAGCGTTCGTCCGCGCTCTTCCGCTTCATCTCGCCTTCGGAATACCGCGTGACCAGCCCCGGCGCGGAAAACGCGCGGCGCAGCGGCGCGCCCGTCAGCGGATGCTTCGTCAGCGGCGCGTCGCCCGCGCCCTGCTCGATTTCGAGCGTTTCCCCGTCGCTCCCGTCGGGCTTGACGACGATGTAGACGAAAATCGGCATCTTCGTTTTTCTCCTGAAAAAAAAAAGAAAATTTCCGCCGCGCAAAAAGCCGCGGCGCGGAATCCGCGGGAACACGCGCGGGAACGCGTGTTTCTCCGGCGGACGCCGCGCCGCTCATGCGCGGGAACGCGGAATTATTTCACGCCTTCCGCCTCGAGTTCCTTTTTGACCTCGATGAACGCGGCGAGCGCTTTTTCCAAATCCTCGCGCGTGTGCCCCGCGGTGATCTGCGTGCGGATGCGCGCCTTGCCCTTCGGCACGACGGGATAGAAGAACCCGATCGCGTAAATGCCTTTTTCGAGCAGACGGCGGGAATATTCCTGCGCCAGACGCGCGTCGCCGAGCATGACCGGCGTCACCGGGTGCGTTCCCGGCACGACGTCGAAGCCCGCCTTCGTCAGCCCTTCGCGCCAGAACTTCGTGTTTTCCTGGATGCGCCGCACGAACGAGGGATCGTTTTCGAGCAATTCCAGCGCCTTGAGCGCGCCGCCGACGATTGCGGGAGCGATCGAGTTGGAAAACAGATACGGGCGCGACTGCTGGCGGAGAAGCTCGATGATTTCCTTCTTCCCCGACGTGAACCCGCCGGAGCCGCCGGAAATGCCCTTGCCGAGCGTTCCCGTGATCACGTCCACGCGATCCATCACGCCCCAGTATTCGTGCGTGCCGCGCCCCGTCGCGCCGAGGCAGCCCGTGGAGTGGCATTCGTCGAAGCCGACGAGCGCGTCGTATTTGTCCGCGAGGTCGCAGATGCCCTTGAGGTTCGCGATCACGCCGTCCATCGAGAACGAGCCGTCCGTGAAAATCATGATGTTCTTCGCTCCCGCGGCGCGCGCTTCCTGCAGCTTCGCCTCGAGGTCCGCCATGTCGTTGTTTTTGTAGCGGTAGCGCGTCGCCTTGCACAGGCGCACGCCGTCGATGATCGAGGCGTGATTGAGCTCGTCGGAAATGATCGCGTCGCCTTCCTTGAGCAGGCATTCGAAAAGCCCGCCGTTCGCGTCGAAGCACGCGCCGTAAAGAATCGTGTCCTCCGTCTTGAGGAACTTCGAAATCGCCGCCTCGAGCTGCTTGTGAATCGTCTGCGTCCCGCAGATGAAGCGCACGGACGCGCAGCCGAAACCGTATTTGTCGAGCGCTTCGTGCGCCGCCTTGATGACTTCCGGGTTGTCCGCGAGCCCGAGGTAGTTGTTCGCGCACATGTTGATGACTTCGCGCCCGTCCTCGAGGCGGATGTGCGCCGCCTGCGGGCTGGCGATCACGCGCTCGTCCTTGTAGAGTCCGGCTTCGCGGATTTCCGCGAGGCGCGCTTTCGCCGTTTCAAGATATTTTTTGTATGCCATGATTTTTTCTAATATTGATGAAAAGCGTGGTTGCGAGACGCGATTTTCCTCTTCGTTCCCGCCGCAGGCAAACAAAAAAGGCGTTCCCGCGGACAACGGCGCGATCCTCCGCGGGGAACATCGCGCGCAAAAAGAAAAAAGCGTTCCCGCGGGAACGGGAACGCCTTTTCCAAAGAAGCGCTTGCGCTTCGTCTCATTTGCGGCGGCGACGCGAGGCGACGAGCGCCAGCGCGCCCAAACCCGCGAGCAGGCCGAACGCCGACGGCTCCGGAATCATCGAAGCCATTTCGGCGGTCGTGAGCACGGCGTTGTAGACGCCGACGTCCATCGTTCCGCCCTGGTGTTGCGATTCGCCGCCGCTCCAGTGCCCGACGTACAGGCCGTTGACCGTGCTCGTCGACATGCCGGTCGTCTGCGCGACCAGGACGACTTCGTTGCCGGCCTCCGTCTGTTCGTAGAGGCTCGCCGTTCCGCTCTGAACCGTGAGGAACAGAACCGTGTCGAACGCACCACTCGCGCCGTAGGATTTCGCGTCGTCGTAGTTCTCGCCCGCCTGCTGGTTGGTCGCGGAGCCGCCCGACGTGAACGTCGTCGCGTGCCATTCCGCGTTGTTGGCGTTCTTGCCCCAGCCGAACGTCGCGGCGGAGTTCGCATAGCCGTTCCCGTCCGTGGTCGTGAACCAGCCGATCGGACCGTTCGCGGCCTGCCAGCCGGAGAGATCGATCTTGACGGTGAAGCCGTCGCTGATCGTCACGCCAGTGATATTGTAGGTATTGGATCCCGTCAGGCTGATGCCCGTCTGGGACCAAATCAGGTCCGCCGCGTTGGCGAACGCTGTGCCGGCGGCGATGAGCGCCGCAGTTGCGATGTAGTGTTTCATCGTAGTGTGTGTGGGTGGATATAGTTTGCTTTTTAAGAAACGGGAACGGCGCGAGCGGGAAACGACCCCGCAACGGCTGTCTCATTTCTTGGAGACCGATTTTGACAAAAAAAAAAAGTGCGCCCGCAAGTTTTTTTCCTTCTTTCGCCTTTTCTTGGCTCAAAAAAACTTCTCCGCGCCGAACGGGAACGCGCGGAAAGGCTTGCTTGCGCGCGGGAACGCGCGTTTCATTGGCGCGCATGACGGACTGGTTTCCGGAGACGATTCCCGACGACGACGATGCCGCCGGCGGAGCGGACGCTCCCGCCGAGGACGCGCGCGGCGCGGAATTCGTCGAAGTCATGCCCTTCGACGCCGGCGGCAAGCGCTACACCTACCGTGTTCCCGCGGAGCTGGCGGGAAAAATCGCTCCCGGCTCCCTCATGCGCGTGCCGCTGGGCGCGCGCGTGAACGACGGCGTCGTGTGGCGGCTCGGCGCCGTTCCCGCGGCGGCGTGGGCGAAAAAAGTCCGCGACGTCGCGGAGCTGCGCTGCGGCGTTCCCGTGCTGACGCCCGACGCGCTGAAGCTCTGCGAATGGATTTCCGCCTACTACGCCGCGCCGCTCAACAGCGTGCTGCTGACGCTGCTGCCGAGCGTCGTGCGCCGCGGCGTGCGTCCCGTCGCGGAAAAGCGCGTCGCGCTCGCGCGGGAACTCTCGCCCGAGGCGCTCGAAAAGCTGCGCCGCCGCGCGAAGAAACAGGCGGCGCTCTACGATTTTCTCGCGGAGAAAAAAGGCGCGGTTCTGCGGAGCGCGCTGCCGTTTTCCGCCGCGGTCGTCGACGCGCTCGTGCTCGCGGGCATCGCGGAGGAAAGCGTTTCCGAAAAGATGCGCCTCGCCTACGACGACGAGTTCGAAGGCGGAGCGCGCGGGACCGCCGTCGCCGCGCTCCCGCCCGAGCTGAACGCGGAGCAGCGCGCGGCGCTCGACGCGATCTGCGCTTCGATCGACGAAAAAAAATACCGCACGCACCTGCTTCACGGCGTGACGGGATCGGGAAAAACGGAAGTCTACATCGGCGCCGTGCGCAAAGTTCTCGCCGAGGGCGGAAGCGCGATTTTTCTCGTCCCCGAAGTCGCGCTCACGCCGCAGACCTCGTCGCGCCTGCGGGAACGCCTCGCGGACTGCGCGACGCGCATCGTCGTCTGGCACAGCAATCTGTCTTCCGGCGAACGCCACAACGCGTGGATGGCGGCGGCGAAAGGCGAGGCGCGGCTGCTCATCGGCGCGCGCTCGGCGATTTTCGCGCCGATGCGGAACCTGCGCCTGATCGTCGTGGACGAGGAGCACGAGCCTTCGTTCAAGCAGAGCGAAACGCCGTTTTACCACGGGCGCGACGTGGCGGTTTTCCGCGCGCACCTCTGCGGCGCGGTCTGCGTGCTCGGCTCGGCGACGCCTTCGCTCGAAAGCTTCTACAACGCGAAAATCGGAAAATACGCGCTCAACCGCATCGAAAAGCGCGTGGACGACCGCGCGTTCCCGCCGATGAAAATCGTCGACATGCGCCGCGAAATGCTTCACGCGGAGGGGCAGACGACGTTTTCCCGCCCGCTCGCCGACGCGCTGCGGGAACGCCTCGAGCGGCGGGAACAGAGCATTCTTTTCCTCAATCGCCGCGGCTATTCCCGCGCGCTGATCTGCCCGGACTGCGGGCACGTGATCGCGTGCCCGCACTGCTCCGCGCCGCTGACGTATCACCGCGCGGACGAACTGCTGCGCTGCCACCTCTGCGGACACGTCGAACCCGCGGCGACGCGCTGCCCTGCCTGCGGCTCGGCGAACATCCGCCGCCGCGGCTTCGGCACGCAGCGCGCGGAGGAAATCCTGAAGCATCTTTTCCCGGACGCGGTTTCCGTGCGGCTCGACGCGGACGCGATGGCGAAGAAGAACGAGTTCCGGAAAATCCTCGGCGATTTCCGCGCGGGAAAAATCGACATTCTGCTCGGCACGCAGATGATCGCCAAGGGGCTGGACTTCCCGCGCGTCACGCTCGTGGGCATCCTCGACGCCGATTTGTCGCTGCACGTTCCCGACTTCCGCGCGGCGGAGCGCACGTTCCAGCTGCTGGTGCAAGTCGCGGGAAGAGCCGGGCGCGGCGACCTCGCCGGCGAAGTCATCGTGCAGACGTTCACGCCGTCCGCCGCGCCGATTCAGTTCGCGAAGCGCGCGGACTTCGACGAATTTCTGGAAGACGAGCTGGAGCGCCGGCGCGAGTTCGGCTACCCGCCGCTGCGCCACGTGATACGCCACGTCTTCCGCGGGAACGACGCGCTGCGCGTCGAGGAAACCGCCGAACGCTGGGCGGAATTTCTCGAAAACGCCGCGGCGGGGCTTTTCGAAATCCGCGGTCCCGCGCCCTGCCCGACGGAAAAAATCCAGGACAACTACCGCATTCACGTCTGGTATTTCTGCGAAAACGTCGTGCGCGCGAGCGCGCGCCTGACGGAGCTGCGCGCCGCGTTCCCGCAGCCCGAAGACGTCATCGACGTCATCGACGTCGACCCGATAGACGTCGGCTGAGCGGCGGGAACGCCGCGCGTTTTTCTCTTTTTTTTTTTCCGCGAAGCGAAGCTATGGGAAGCGACATCGAAATCCGAAAATACGCGCCGACGGACAAGGCCGCCGCGCTGAACCTGATCCGGCTGAACACGCCGCAATTTTTCGCGCCGGCGGAAACGGAGGAATTCGGCCGCTATCTGGACATGTATCCGGAAACTTATTACATGCTGCTGCTGGACGGAGAAATCGCCGGCGGGGGCGGCGTCTTCTTCGCGGAAGGCGGGAACGCCGCGTCGCTGGCTTGGGGCATGATTCATCCCGCGCACCAGCGGAAAGCGCTGGGAACGGCGCTGACGCGCTTTCGGCTGGAAAAAATCCGCGCGGCGGGCATCGGGAAAATCACGGTCCGGACTTCGCAGCGCGTCTGGAAATTCTACGAGAAACAGGGCTTCGCGCTGACCGAAACGCAGAAGGATTTCTGGGGCGAAGGGCTGGATCTTTACGCGATGGAATTTCGCGGGAACGGCTGAGCGGCGGGAACGCGCCTCAGGCGGCGGCTTTCTTTCCCGGCGGTTTTTGCGCCGCGTCCTTCCGGAAAGCGGAAAGCGCCGCGGCGACGATCGCGTCCGCCGCGCCTTCGACGCCGAGCTGCGCGAGCTGGGCGACGCGGAAGTTCCGCCGCAGAAGCGCGATCTGCGCGAGCACGAAGCAGACGTGCATCGCGAACGTGATCGCGCCCATCGACCACGTCGCTCCCGGGCAAATGCTGATGACGTAGGGCACGCACGAAATCGGCGAAACGCCCAAGTCGGCTTTCGTCGAAAACGCGATGCCGAGCGCCATGACGAAAAGGCTGAACGCCAGGAGAAGACAGCGCGCGAAGACCTCTCCCGCGCCTCTGCGGGAACGCTGCCGCTTTGATTTTTCCGACTGCATCGGAATGCTTTACGCCCGCCGTTCCCGCCTGTCAAGAACAAGCCCCCGCGGAAAATTTCCGGCGCGCGGGAACGCCTTTCCCGCGAAAGAAAAAAGCCCCGCCGGGAGCGTTCCCGCGGCGGAGCTTTTCGTCTTCGTTTTTCCTTTTTTTTTCGGAAAAATCAGTTCCACGTGAACACGAGCTTCACGTAGTAAGTCGTGTCGAGGTGTTCCTTGGAAGCGGTTTCCGCGCGGTATTCGTTTTTCATGCCGATGCGGAGATCCATGTTGTCGATTCCGTCGACTTTCAGGTCGAGGTAGCTTTCGTGCGTCACGATGTAATCGCCGAAGAAATCTTCGAACGCGGGCGTGTAGGCGATGTCGGTGACGACCGTGCCCCAGCTCCACGCGTAATCGTGATGCAGGCCGAAGTCCATGCCGATGGCGGAGGTGTCGTCGGGATTGTCGAACGAGCCGTCGTGCATGTAGTCCTTGTAGGTCTCGTAGCGGTAGGAAATGCCGCAGCGCACGGAGAGGTGCCAGTCGGAATCGTCGATGAGCTTGACGCCGAGGCCCGCCGCGGAGGTCGACAGGAAACGGATGTTCTTCACGCGGTCGAAACCGAGGTCCTCGCGCGCATACCAGAAGAATTCCGGCAGAATGTCCGCGGAATAATCGACGCCGCAGTGCAGGTCGTCCGCCGACTTCGACCAGTCGCCGCCGGCGCCGTCGTCCTTCGTTTTTCCGTAATTGTAGTTCGCGTAGAATTTGAGCGTGTCCTCCGAGGTCTTGCGCAGAGCTTCGGCGGAAACGCCGGCGGAAAGGCTTTCCACGTTGCCCGTCGTGCCGAGCAGCGACGCGCCGACGGAGTAGCTCCATTTGCTCGCGAGCAGTTTTTCCTCCGGAGAAAGCTCGCCTTCCTTCCAGGAATCGGAGAGCTGGCCGATTTCGAAGCTGCCGGCAACGCTCCCGCCGTCGATCTTCACCGTCCCGTCCTGCGCGGGAACGATTTTTCCGAACACGGTGTTCTTGTCCGAGGTGCGGACGAACACCGGCTTGTCCGTGCGGACGGAGACGGCTTCGCTCTGCTTGATCTTCGTCGCGCCGGAAGCGTCCGAAGCGCCGGAGAGCGTGATGACGCCGCCGCCGATGCTTTCGATTTCGCCGACGTAGACGGAGCCGTCGCGGCATTTGACTTCGTCCGCCGAAGCCGAAGCGCACGAGAGCGCCGCGGCGGCAGCGACGAAGAGAACTTTGCTGCCGTGTTTCATGAGCATGTCTTTTTGCATGTTTCTGTTATGGGAAAAAGGAGAACGCGGGAACGCGCCGCCTCAGAACTTTTTGGAATCCTTGAGCGTGACGGTGCGGTTGAAGACGGGAGCGCCGGGCGCGGAATCGGGATCCGCGCAGAAGTAGCCGATGCGCTCAAACTGGAAGCGCGCGCCGGCGGGAACGTCCGCCAAAGACGGCTCGACGAGCGCCGTCGCGGTCTTAAGCGAATCCGGGTTGAGGTTGTCGCGCCAGTCGCCGCCTTCGGGAACGTCCGTCGGGTCTTCCTTGACGAAGAGCCGGTCGTAGAGGCGCACTTCCGCGGGAACGGCGTGCGCGGCGGAAACCCAATGAATCGTCGCCTTGACCTTTCTGCCGTCGGGCGTGTTCCCGCCGCGCGTTTCCGGATCGTAAACGCAACGGACGACGGAGACGTTCCCGTCGGCGTCCTTTTCGCAGCCGACGCAACGGACGACGTAAGCCCAGCGCAGCCGCACTTCGCGGCCCGGCGTAAGGCGGAAGAATTTCTTCGGCGCGTCTTCCATGAAGTCCTCGCGTTCGATGAAAAGCTCGCGGGAGAACGGCACGAGGCGCGTTCCCGCGGCTTCATCCTCGGGATTGTTGACGGCGGGAAGATTCTCGACGAGGTGTTCCGGATAATTTTCGATGACGAGCTTCAGCGGGTTCATCACCGCCATCGCACGCGGGGAGGTTTTGTTCAGATCCGCGCGCACGACGTGCTCGAGCAGAGCGACGTCGGTCATCGAATTGTATTTCGTCACGCCGATGATTTCGCAGAAATTGCGGATGGATTCCGGCGTGAACCCGCGGCGGCGCAGCCCGCACACAGTGGGCATGCGCGGATCGTCCCAGCCGTTCACGCGCTTTTCCTGCACGAGCTCGAGCAGGCGCCGCTTGCTCATCACGGTGTAGGTCAGGTTCAGCCGCGCGAACTCGTACTGATGCGGGCGCGACGCCGGCTTCAGCGTATCGATCACCCAGTCGTAAAACGGGCGGTGCACCTCGAATTCGAGCGTGCAGATGGAGTGCGTGACGCCTTCGATCGCGTCCTCGAGCGGATGCGCGAAATCATACATCGGGTAGACGAGCCATTTGTCGCCCGTGTTGTGGTGCGCGGTCTTTCGCACGCGGTAAATGACGGGATCGCGCATGTGCATGTTCGGCGAAGCCATGTCGACTTTCGCGCGCAGCGTCGCCGCGCCCTCGTCGTATTCCCCGCGCGTCATCTTTTCGAACTCGGCGAGATTTTCCTCGACGGAGCGTTCCCGCCACGGGGACGGCTTTCCGGGCTTCTCGGGAACGCCGCGGTAATCTTTCCATTCCTCGGCGGAAAGATGGCAGACGTAGGCCTTGCCGAGCTTTATCAGCCGAATCGCGTAGGCGTAGATTTCGTCGAAGTAATCCGAGGCGTGAAAGTAATTTTCGCCCCAGTCGAAGCCGAGCCAGCGCACGTCGCGCTGAATCGCCTCGACGTATTCGACGTCCTCGCGCGTCGGGTTCGTGTCGTCCATCCGCAAATGGCACTCGCCGCCGTATTCCTTCGCCATTCCGAAATCGAGGCAAATCGCTTTCGCGTGCCCGATGTGCAGATAGCCGTTCGGCTCCGGCGGGAACCGCGTGACGACTTTCGAGACTCTTCCCGCGGCGAGATCCGCGTCGATGATTTGGCGGATGAAATGCCGGTTCCCCGCCGGCGCTTCCGCAGGAGGCATGGATGTTTCGCTCATAAGCCGGAACGAGAAAAAATCAAAGAATCGCGCCGGGACGGATTTCCGCCGCCGCCGGATATTTCGCCGAAAGTTCCCGCGCCGCGGCGACGAACGCGTCCGTCTGCATGCCCGCCGTTCCCGTCTCGGCGGAAGCGGCAGCGGCGATCGCGTCGAAATCCGCGCGGGAAAGCTTCAGCCGCCCGTCCGCCGCGAGGCGGTCGAATAGATCGTTGCGGGAAATCTTGCCTTGCCGCAGATCGCGCGAGGCGGCGACGGCGTGCTCCTTGATGACTTCGTGCGCGGTTTCGCGCCCGACGCCGCGCTTGACGGCCTCCATCATGATCGTCGTCGTGAGCAGGAACGGCAGGTAATGGTTCTTTTCGCGCTCGATCACGGGAACGTTGATTTCCATCTGATTGAGAATCACGAGGAAGGTCTCGAGCAGCGCGTCGATCGCGAAGAACGAATCCGGGAGCGCGACGCGGCGCACCACGGAGCACGAGACGTCGCCCTCGTTCCACTGGTCGCCGGCGAGCGCCGCCGTCATCGAAAGATAGCCCTTGAGAATGACGTGGAGCCCGTTCAGCCGCTCGCAGCTGCGGGAATTCATCTTGTGCGGCATCGCCGAAGAGCCGACTTGCCCGGGCAAAAAGCCTTCGCCGGCAAGCTCGTGGCCCGCCATGAGCCGCAGCGTCTTCGCGAAACTCGACGCTCCCGCGCCGACGTGGACAAGCGTCGCGACCGTCGCGAAATCCAGAGACCGCGGGTAGACCTGTCCCGTCGCGTTGAACGCGTGCGGAATGCCCAGGTGCCGCCGCACGCGCGCGTCGAATTCCGCGACTTTCGCGAGGTCGTGGTCGAAAAGCGTGAGCAGATCGAGCTGCGTGCCGACCGCGCCCTTGACGCCGCGCGCCGGGTAATTCGCGATCAGCGCCTCGAGTTCCCGAAAGGCGACGAGCAGGTCTTCGCCGAACATCGCGAAACGCTTGCCGAGCGTCGTCAGCTGCGCCGCGACGTTGTGCGTGCGCGCCGTGATCGCCACGTCGCGCGTTTCCGCCGCGCGCTCCGCGAGCCGCCGAATCGCCGCGACCGTCTTGAGCCGGATGTGTTCGAGCGAACGGAAAACCTGCAGCTGCTCGACGGATTCCGTCAAGTCGCGCGAAGTCATGCCTTTGTGAATGTGCTCGCAGCCGGCGAGCGCGCAGAATTCCTCGATGCGCGCCTTGACGTCGTGCCGCGTCACGCGTTCCCGCGCGTTGATGGACGCCGTGTCGACGTCGTTCTTCACGCGCTCGTAGGCCTCAATCGCCTCCTCGGGAATGTCCAGCCCCAAGTCGCGCTGCGCGCGCATCACCGCGATCCAAAATTCGCGCTCGAGAACGATTTTTCCCCGCGCCGACCAGATGTCTCGGATCGGCTTCGTCGCGTAGCGCTGCGCCAGAACGTCTGCAATCTCTTCCATATGCGAAAATCAGAAAAAATGCGGACATTATCGCGCGCGCGCCGTTCCCGCGAGCAAAAAAAACACGCGGGAACGGCGCTTTTCCGCCGGGAAACTCACTCGAAGGCGGCCTGATCCGCGCCGACTTTTTCGAGCTCGGCGCGGCGCTCCGCGG
>DVOG01000057.1 GCA_018713755.1 Candidatus Spyradosoma merdigallinarum
GTCGACAACCTCAACGCGCACGGCTTCATGCCCGACGCCGAAATGAACGCGTTGCGGGAACAGTTCCGCCACCCGGTGCTGAAGCAGTTCGGGCAAAAGGCTCAGGCGGTCGGCGGGCACGGCGGCATGGACTACATCATGGACGCTCGTCTCGTCTATTGCCTTCAGAACGGACTTCCGCTGGACATGGACGTCTATGACCTCGCCGAATGGTGCTGCCTCGCGGAACTCGGCACGCTTTCCATGGACAACAACTGCGCCGCCGTCGCGTTCCCGGATTTCACCCGTGGGCATTGGAACGACGTGAAGGGCTACAAGCACGCTTTCGCCTCGCCCGAGGACGAAGCCGCCGCCGCCGCGAAAGCGGAAAAATTCACCGCCGAGCAGAAGGCGGGCGCCGCCGAAAAGTGGGCGAAATACGACGCCGAAAAAGCGGCTAAGAAATAATCCCGGCTTTCCTGCGCGCTCCCGCGGCGGTTCGTCCGTCCGCGAGAACGTTCGGAAAAAAAAAGAAAAGCGTTTCCGCGGGCACGTTCCCGCGGGAACGTTTTTTTTTTTGCCGTTTTCTTGCGCGGCGGAAAAAAAATAGCGTTTCAAAGCGCTTCGCGTCCGCTATGCTTGAAGGACGATGCTCGAAGCTTTCAAAGAAACGCAGGCGGCGTTCCCGTGGTTTTTCACGGGAGCGTTCTTCGTGTTCGGCGCCGTCGTCGGAAGTTTTCTGAACGTGTGCATCTTCCGCATTCCGAAGGGCGAAAGCATCGTCGTTCCCGGATCGCATTGCGCCTGCGGCGCGCCCGTTCCGCCGCATCTGAACGTTCCCGTGCTTTCGTGGATTTTCCTGCGCGGGCGCGCGGCGTGCTGCGGACGGAAAATTTCGCTCCGTTATCCGGCGACGGAACTGCTCGTCGCCTGCCTTTTCGCCGCCGCGTGGCATTTTCTGCCGTGGGAGCTTGCCGTCCACGCGATGATTTTTTTCGCCTTCGCCGTCGTGCTCGCTTTCATCGACTGGGACACGATGCTGCTGCCGGACAGCGTGAACGCGCCGTTCGCGCTCGCGGGGCTGATCTGCGGAGCGGCGTTCCCGCGCGCGCTCGGCGCGACGGAGCCGCTCGCCGGCTTTTTCCTCGCGTGCGTCGGGCTGGGCGTCGGCTCGATGCTGCTTTACTGGTTCCGCTATTTCACGTCGCTGCTGCTCGGGCGGGAAACGATGGGTGAGGGCGACGTGATTCTGCTCGGCGGAATCGGCGCGTTCTGCGGCTGGCGCGGCGCGGCGTTCGCCTTTTTCGGCGCGGCGTTCGTCGGGCTTTTCGCTTGGGCGCTCGTGCGGATTTTTTCCCGCGGCGGGAACGCGCGCGCCGCGCGGGAACGCGAAGCGGCGCGGCTTTCCTGCGAGGGCGACGAAGCCGGCGCGGAAGCGTTTTCCGGCGAGTCTTCGTCCGCGTTCCCGCTCGGACCGTGGCTGCTCATCGCCGCCGCGGTCCATCTCGCCTTCGGCGAGAAAATTTTCCGCTTCCTCGCGCATTCCGCATTCTGATTTTTCTTTTTCCGCGCTCCCGCGCGACCCGTTCCCATTCGGCGCGGGGAAGTTTTTTTGAGCCAAGAGAAGGCTAAAAGAAGAAAAAACTTGTGGGAGCACTTTTTTTTTCAAAATCGTTGTTCAAGAAACGGGACAGCCGTGGCGGAATCGTTTTCGTTCGCGCCGTTCCCGTTTCTCGAAAAAAAACTATATCCAATCACACACACATACTACGATGAAACACTACATCGCAACCGCGGCGCTCGTCGCCGCCGGCACAGCGTTCTCCAACGCTGCGGTCATTGAATTGGCCGACACATCCGTCGAGACGTCCGTCGTCGCGACGTCTCTGCTGACGGCAGAAAATGCCGCCTCCATCATCACATCGGAGCACCTCAACAAGGCTCTCCTTGGCATTACGGTCGGATCGCACTCTTGGTCGATCGGCGTCGGAACCTACAACGCGGATCAGCAGCTGCATATCTACAATGTCGTTGCAGGAAACGGAGTCTCGGGGTACGCGAATGCTTCGTTCAGCGGCGACGATTGGCCGACGAGCGGCAGCCTTTCGACCGCGTTTGTTTCGACGGAAAATATCGTCGGCGGAGCGCTCACGCTCGGCTATGCCGGAGTCGATGCCCAGAGCACGAGCGGCACTGCCGTCGTGTTTTCCGTCAAATACGCGGACGGCTCCGTGGTGACCATCTTCGGATTGAGCTCCGGTCAGAAGCATTCCGGCGACTCTCCCGTGAGCCTGAGCTATGACGATTCGCTCTTGAGCGCGCCGACGTACACGGCTTCTGCTGAGGAAGACTGGACGCTCGATTCGCTCGTCGCGACGAACACGGCGGCGCTGTCCGCCGTTCCCGAGCCGTCGGCGTTCGGTCTGCTCGCGGGCCTGGGCGCGCTGGCGCTCGTCGCCTCGCGCCGCCGCCGCAAATGAGACGAAGCGCAGGCGCTTCTTCGGAAAAGGCGTTCCCGTTCGCGGGAACGCCTTTTCTTTTTTTTTTTTGCCCGAAGGATCGTAAAAAAAAAGCCCGCGAGCCTTTTATTGAAGCGGTCTCGCGGGCTTTCTTTGAATGGTGCCCAAGAGGGGACTCGAACCCCTACACCTCGCGGCATAAGAACCTGAATCTTACGTGT
>DVOG01000058.1 GCA_018713755.1 Candidatus Spyradosoma merdigallinarum
GGGCATCGTCGAAATCGGCGGCCGCCAGTTCGAGGCCGCCGCCGAATCCGGCGCCGTGCAGCGCGGGGACGCCGTGCGCGTCGTCGGCAGCCGCGATTTCGAGCTCGTCGTCCGCAAAGCGGAATGAACGTGCGCTCCCGCGGAAGGAAAAATCCGTTCGCCCTCCGCCGCGATTTCCTTTAAAAACGTTTTTCATCTCAAAAAAAAATCATGCCCGTATCCAACATCCTCTACATCGCGCTCGCCGTCGTCGGCGTCGTGTTCGTGTTCATCTTCCTTTCGTTTTTCAGCGTCTGGATCCGCGCGCTGCTCGCGGGAGCGCACGTCTCGCTGCGGCAGCTCATCACGATGCGTCTGCGGCGCGTTCCCTACGCGCTTTTGGTCGACACGCGCATCACGGCGATCAAGGCGGGCATCGATCTTTCCATCGACGAAATCGAAACGCACTACCTCGCCGGCGGCGACGTTCTGCAGACCGCGCAGGGCATCATCAACGCGCAGAAGGCGCGCATCCGGCTCACGTGGAACGAGGCCTGCGCGATCGACCTCGCGACGAAGGGCACGGGCAAATCCATCATCGACGCGGTGCGCACGTCCATCAACCCGAAGGTCATCGACTGCCCGAACCCGCAGTCCGGGCGCATGACGATCGACGGCGTCGCCAAGGACGGCATCCAGGTCAAGGTGCGCGCGCGCGTCACCGTGCGCTCGAACCTCGCGCGCTACGTCGGGAACGCGCAGGAGGAAACCGTGATCGCTCGCGTCGGCGAAGGCATCGTCAACTCGATCGGCTCCGCGCAGAGCTACAAGGACGTCCTCGAGCACCCCGACGCGATCTCCAAGCGCGTGCTCGAGCGCGGGCTCGACGTCGGCACGGCGTTCGAAATTCTTTCCATAGACATCGCGGACGTGGACGTCGGCGACAACATCGGCGCAAAGCTGCAGGAAGCGCAGGCGGAAGCGAACAAGAACATGGCGCAGGCGCAGGCGGAAATCAAGCGCGCCGCCGCCGTCGCGCGGGAACAGGAAATGAAGGCGCTCGTGCAGGAGAAGCGCGCCGAAGTCGTCGCCGCCGAAGCCGAAGTGCCGCGCGCCATGGCGGAAGCGCTGCGCAGCGGGAACCTCGGCGTGATGGATCTTTACCGCTTGCGGAACATCAACGCCGACACCGACATGCGCAACAATCTCGCCAAGCGGGATTAACGGAGAAGCCCCATGCCGCACGCGCCGTTCATGCTCGCCGAAAGCGGTTCCGCGGAAAACCCCGTGAAGCTGCTCGTCGTCCTGCTTTGGTTCGTCATCCTCGCCGTCGGCGGCATCGCGAAATTTCTGTCCGCGCAGAAAAAATCCGACGCGGAGGAGGAAGACGAGCCGGCGGGCGCCGCGCCGTTCCCGAGGCTCCGGAAGACGCGTTCGCCGCGATGCTTCGGGAAGAACTCCTCCGGCAGAAGGAACGCGCGCGGGAACGCCGCCTCGAAGAGATGCGCGCGCGCCGCGCACGCGCCGAAAAAGCGCGGACGGAAAAAAAGCCCGTTCCCGCCGCGGCATGCGAGGCCGCACCTCCGCCCTCATCCGCGGGAACGCCTCCCGTTCCCGGCGCACAGGCGCGGAGAAAGACTTCGGCGCCGGCGGCGGATCTGCTCGGCAGCCGCGAAGCGCTGCGCCGCGCCGTGCTCGCGCAGGAAATCCTTTCACCGCCGCTCGCGCTGCGGGAACGCTGAAAAAAATCAGAGAACGATCGCCCAAAGCGCCTTGAGGTAGCGGCCTTCGGGATAATTCGACATGACGGGATGGTCCGCGCCCGCTCCCGTGCGGTCGAGAATCTGCAGCCGCAGCCCGAGCCGGTGCGCCGTGCGGACGACGGTCGCCTCGAAGTCCTCTGCCTTGAGCAGCCCCGAGCAGGAGAACGTCGCGAAAAGCCCGCCGCGCTTCACGAGCGGGAGCGCCACCTTGTTCAGGTCGTGATATTTCGCGATGCCGTCCTCGTAGTCGTCGCGCCCGTTGATGAGCTTCGGCGGGTCGAGCACGACGACGTCGTAGCTTTCGCCGTTGTTCCGCATCTGCCGCGCGAACGTGAACGCGTCGGCGTGCACGAAATTCACGCGCGTCTGGTTCAGGTTGGCGTTGCGCTTCGCCTGCGCGACGGCTTTTTCGTCGAGGTCGACGCCGGTGACTTCCGCCGCGTTCCCGCGGACTTTCGCGGAAAGCGAAAAGCCGCCGGAATAGCAGCACAGGTCGAGCACCTTTTTCCCGGCGCAGAACGTCGCGAGCTTCGCCCGGTTGTCGCGCTGGTCGCAGAAAAATCCCGTTTTGTGTCCGTTTTCGAAATCGACGGCGTAGCGAACGCCGTTTTCGCGGATTTTCGTCTCGCGCAGCCCCGGCGTGCAGAAGCCCTCGCAGCCGCGCGCGTTTTCCATCGAGCCGAAGCCTTTGACGAGCTGCACCGTCTCGCGCGTCGTGCCCAGAGCGTCGTGCAGCGCCGGGAGCCACTGCCGCACGCGCTGATAGACGGCGAGGGAAAAGACTTCGACGCTGAGCACGTCGCCGTATTTGTCGACGACGAGCCCGTTCAGCCCGTCGCCGTCGCCGTGCACGACGCGGAACGCGTCCGTCGTTTCCTGCAGGCGCAGCGTTTCCGTGCGCAGCGCGGCGGCGCGGCGCAGCGCCCGCTCGAAATAATCGTCGGGCAGCGCATCGGCGCCGTGCGCGAAAACGCGCAGCGGGATGTTCGCTCCCGCGTTGTAAAAGCCGTGGCCGAAAGGCGCGCCGTCCTTCCCGTAAACGCGCACCTGCGTTCCCGGCGCGATGCCGCCGGAAGTCGCGCCGACGAAGCGCGGGTAGACGTTCGGGTTGAACGTGAAATACTTCATCTGCACCCACGGCGCGACGAAGTCTTCCGCGGGCGCGGCGGCGGGAACGCGCTCCGCGGCGCGAGGCGCGGCGTCTCCGCGGGAACGCGGCGCGCGGGAAAAATCGCCGCGCCGGGCATGAAAAGCTTTTCCGTTCATAAGCGGGAACGAGACTACGCGCTCGGGCGCCGTTTTTCAAACCGCTATTTCCCGGGGAAAAACGGCTGCCCGCGCATTCCGCGTTTCAATTTCTCCGAAGAAGGCTTAATGTTTGCCGCCTATGAAAAATCCGCTCACGGAAGAAATCGCGCGGCTCGACGCGGAGCACAGCTGGCACCCGTTCACGCAGATGCGCGAATACATGGCGTTCCCGCGCCTGCAGATCGCGCGCGGCGAAGGTTGCCGGCTCTTCGACACCGACGGGAACGCCTACCTCGACGCGAACGCCTCGATCTGGACGAACACGCTCGGGCACCGCGATCCGGACCTGGACGCCGCGCTGCGGGAACAGCTCGATGCCGTCGCGCACTCGACGATGCTCGGGCTGAGCAGCGTGCCGAGCGCGCGCCTCGCGGGAGCGCTTTCCGCGCTCACGGGCGACCGGCTCCCGCGCGTGTTTTTCAGCGACTGCGGCGCGGCGGCGGTCGAAGTCGCCGTGAAGCTTTCGTTCCAATACTGGCAGCTCGTCGGAGAGCCGCAGCGCCGCGGCGTCGTCGCGATGAGCGACGCGTATCACGGCGACACCTTCGGCGCGATGGCGCTGGGCGACTGCGGCGCGTTCCACGCGCGCTTCAAGCCCTGGTTTTTCCCGGTCGACCGCTTTCCCGCGCCGGAGTGCGTCGAATGCCGCGGGAACGTCTCGCGCGCGGACGCCTCGCGCTCGCTCGCCGCGCTCGAAGCGATCCTGAAGGAAAAAAGCGCGACGACCGCCTGCGTCCTCATCGAGCCGGAAATCCAAGGCTCCGGCGGCATGAAGCTGCAGCCGCCGGGCTTCGTCGAAGCCGTTTCCGCGCTGTGCGCGAAATACGGCGTCCACCTGATTTTGGACGAAATTTTCGTCGGCTTCGGGCGCACGGGGAAATTCCTGATCGAAGAAAACCGCCCAGGCATCGACGCGGATTTCGTCTGCGTCGGCAAAGGGCTGACCGCCGGCTATCTGCCGCTGGCGGCGACGCTGACGAAGGAAAAAATTTACGAGGCTTTTTTGGGGAATTTCGACGAATACAAGGCGTTTTTCCACGGGCACACGTTCACGGGCAATCCGCTCGCGTGCGCGGTCGCGCTGAAGAACATCGAGAAAATCCGGCGGCTCATCGCGTCGGGAACGCTCGCGGAAACGATCGACTGCCTCGGCAAGCGCACGGAAGAGGCGTTCCGCGGGCATCCGCACGTGCGGGAAATCCGGCAGCGCGGCATGGTCGCGGCGATCGATCTTTTCGCCGGCGAGGGCAAGCCGGCGTGGCCGGTCGGCGCGCGCGTCGGCATGAACATCTGCATGCGCGCGCGGGAACGCGGGCTGCTGCTGCGCCCGCTCGTCGACACGCTCGTGTTCATCCCGCCGCTCGTGATTTCGCGCGAAGAAATCGATTTCCTCGTCGAAAACACGCGAGCCGCCGTCGACGATTATCTGAAGACGCTGAAGGGCTGAAAAAAGCGTCCGCGCCGCCTCGCGTTCCCGCGCGCCGGCGGACGGTCTCGTTTTTCCGAAAAACGAAAAAGGCGTTCCCGCCGGAAAAATCCGCGGGAACGCCTTTTCTTTTTCTTCGTGAGCCGAAAGGCTTTCCGCCCGCCTCAGAAGCGGGAACGGAAGCCGATGTTCACGGAGTGCGCGGTGTCGGAATCCGTCGAGAAATCGAAGCGGTATCCGGCGTAGACGCTGCTGCTGCGGTCGAGGTCGATGCTGAAGCGCGGCCCGATCGAGAACGTGTCTTCCGTGAACGCCGGCGCCTCCGCCGAGAATTTCTCGCCGCCGAAGACGGCGGGCATCGCGTAGTCGATGTCCGCTTCGGCGTCGAGCAGTTCCCGCGAGTAGGCGACGTCGAGGTTCAGCCGCGCGGCCTTCTCGAAGCACGGGAACGTCAGCGCCAGCGACGCGCCGATGCTCGCGCGCAGGCTGTTCGCGTCGAAGGAATCCGTGTCGAGCGCCGTGTCCGCGCCGCTTTCGTCGAACGAACCGATGTTGTAGTAAGAGTACGCCAGCCCGACGCAGGGCATCAGGTTGAGCCCGACCGTTTCGTCCTCGCTGAGCATCAGCGGGATCAGCATGCCGAAGTTGGCGAACGCTCCCGCGTGCACCCCCGTCGCATCGCCGTCCACGGTGCCGAGCGGCGTGTTCCGCTTCACGTCGTAAGTCGCGAAGCCCATCTGCGCTCCCGTGTCCAGGTAGAAGCGCTCGGCGATGAGCTTGCCGTAGAACGCCGTCGCGCGGAAATCATACGCTTCGATGTCTCCGCCTCCGGCGTGAATGTCCGCCTTGCCGTAATCGCAGGCGACGGCGAAGCCGGCGACCGAAAACGCGTCGAGCTTCACGTCCGCTCCCGCGACGACGCCGTAGGTGTTCATGTCGAAGGTGCGCGTGTCCGTCGCGCCCTCGTCGGCTTCGGCGAACATGCCCTGCCCCTGCACGAAGTATTCCCAGTCGTTCTTCGTTTCCCAGATGAACGAGGAATAATTGTCGTAGCGGCGCTGTTCGATGCGCGCGGAAATCGTCGCGACGTCGCTGAGGAAGCCGCTCTGCGGGAGCGCGAGCATCGCGCCGTAGCTCAGCGGGGAGAGGTTCGTCAGCGCGGCGGAAAGCGAGCCGTTCGGCGTCTTGATGATCGTCTCGGCGAGCCGATACGCCGCCGTTCCCGCGGCGACGTTCAAATCGCCGTCCGTCGTCTGCGTGATTTCATTGAGCTTGGCGACGAACGCGGAGCTGATGCCTTCGTGCAGGCTCACGCCGGCGTTCGCCAAATCCGGGGCGACGATGTAGAGCGCGAGGCCGTTTTCCGTGTTCCCGGCGTCCTTGAAATAGGACAGGGAGGCGTCGGAAGAAATCGAGATGTCTTCGAACGTGATCTTGTTCCCGCCTTCGCCGGAAACGTCTTCGAACAGCGCGAGGCGCTTGCCGCGCTCGGTCAGCGCATCGGCGTCGAGCTTGACGGCAATCGTTCCCGCGGCATCGCCCGTCTTTTCCGCCGTTCCCGTGAAGCGGATCGCCTCGCCGGTGAAGACGAAAGTCGATCCGCTCGCGAACGCGACATCGGAGTTTTCCGCCGCGAGCGAGACGCCGCCCTGAAGCGTGCCGCCCGCTTCGACGGTCAGCTTCGACGACTGCGAAACCGTTCCCGCCGCGCCGTAGACCAGCGTCGAATCGGCCTTGACCGTCGTTTCGCCCGCGTAGTCCTGGACGGCGGAAGTCAGCGTCAGGTGCGCGCCGTTTTCGACGCGGATGCCGCCTTCGCCGGTGA
>DVOG01000059.1 GCA_018713755.1 Candidatus Spyradosoma merdigallinarum
GAGCGGGTTTCGCCGGAGGAGGCGGCACGGGAGCAACCGCCGGCCGCGAAAAAGACGCCGGCGCGGGAACGGGAGGAGGAACGGTCGCAGGTTTCGCCAAAGGCGGAAGCGGAGGCGGAACCGCCGGAGCAGGACGGGTCGCGCCCGCCGCGGGAACGGGCGGCGGAGGCACGGGAGCCTTCGGCGCAGACGCGGCGGGAACGGCAAAATCGGTTTTTTCTTCCGACGCCGACTGCTCTTCCGAAGCCGGAGCGGGAACGGCTTCCGCCGAGAGAACTTCCGCCGGCGCGGGAGCGTCGTCCGCCGCGCTTTCTTCCGCCGCGTCCTTTTTTTTCTTCGCCGCCGATTTCCCGTCAGAAAATTCGGGATGGGCCTCAAGATATTCGGCGAATTTCTCGCAGACGTCCTCTTTGTAAAGATCGGAAATCGTCTTCGAGTGATGCGTTTTGTAATCCGTGATCCCGAACTCCGGATACTTTTCGGCGAGGAAACCGACCAGCACTTTGTTGGAAGTGCCGAGTTCCTTGCTCAATGCGTTGACGCGTATGCTCATTAGGTGGAAATCAGTCTGAAAAAATTATTTCGCCGCCTTCACCGCGTCCACGATCAGCCGCGCGTCTTCCGGCGCGAAGCCGGCGTCGACGAGGTCGTCCGCGATATGCGCGTCCTCGAAGACCTGCAGGTCGGTGAATCCGCGGTCGACGAGCGCCTTGGCGACGTCTTCGGGAATGCCCGGAATGTTGGCGAATACGGAAACGGCCTGTCCGATGCGGTGGCCGATGTGCTTCGGAGCTTCGTCGACCTTGCCGATGTCGAGCCGCCATCCGAGCAGCTTCGACGTCAGCTTCGCGTTCTGTCCGTGGCGTCCGAGCGCGACGGACATGTCGTCCGACGTCACTTCGAAATAAATGCGGTGCGCGGCCTCGTCGACCTGGACATTGCGCGGCACGGCCGGCTTGATTGCCTCGCGGAGCATGTCCGCGGGATCGTCCATGTAGCGGATGATGTCGATTTTCTCGTTGTTGAGTTCCTTGACGAGATTGCGGACGCGGGAACCGCGCGCGCCGACGCACGCGCCGACGGGATCGACTTTCGGGTCGGCGGCGTCCACGGCGATTTTCGTGCGGTTTCCGGGATCGCGCGCGATGCCGGTGATGACGACGGAGCCGTCGGAAATTTCCGTGACTTCCCGCTCCAGCATGCGCCGCACGAGCAGCGGATCCGCGCGGGAAAGGATGATTTCCGGACCGCGCGGCGTCGTCTCGATCGCTTTCAGCAGACACGTGATATGGTCGCCCGGCTGAAAATCTTCGTTGTAGCAGGTTTCCCGGCGCGGGAGCGTCGCTTCCGCCTTGCCGAGCTCGACGATGAGGTCGCCGCGTTCCCGACGCCGCACCGTTCCCGCGACGAGCATCCCGACCTGATCCTTGTACGTGCTGTAAAGCCGGTCTTTCTCGTCCTGCCGAATCCACTGCATGATCGTCTGCTGAACGGTCTGCGCGACGATGCGCCCGAGATTGGCGAGCCGAATCTCCTTTTCGATGACGTCGCCGAGCTGCGGGTTGTCCGCGTAAAGTGCCGCCTGCTTGACGTGAATTTCCGTCTTCGGGTCGGCGACCGAATCGACGACGGTCAGCAGCACGCAGGCCCGAATGTCGCCCGTGCGCGGATCGATGTCGATTTTGAGCTGCTGGCCTGCGTTCACACCTTTTTCCGACGCGTTCTTGATGGCTTCGGAGATGACGGGGATAAGGCGTTCCCGCGAAACGCCCTTCTCTTTTTCTAAATACTCGAATACGCTGATGATTTCGTTGTTCATGATTCGGAATCAGGTGATGTGTTGATTGACTGCCCGCGCCCCGAAAACCAAAAGAAAGCGGGGAAACTCTTCTCCCCCGCCTTCTTTGAGAAAGCCTTGGAATGCGGAAAATTCATTCTGCCGCCGCCGCGTTTCATTGTCAAGAGCCGTTCCCGCAGGAATCGCGCAGGGAAAATTCGCAGCCGCAGTAGCACTGGCGGTAAAGCCCGAGCGCGGAGGAAATCGCGAGCGTGCGCCTGAAGCCGTCCTTTTTCTTAAAATCGATTTCGAGAAAATGCGCGGCGTCGATGTCTCTTCCGATTTCGAAAATCGTCTTCGAGGGCTTGTGCGGGCTGACGGTCAGCGTCGTCGAGAAAGCGTCGCAGCCGCGTTCCCGCATCGCCGCAGCCGCTCGCCCCAGCGAATAGCGGAAACAGCGCGGACAGCGCGCGCCGCGTTCCGGCTCGTTTTCGAAGCCGCGAGCGACGCGTTCCCGCCACGCCGCGTGATCCGGCGCGTCGACGACGAGCGGCACGCCGTAATGCGCCGCGAGCGTTTCCGCGCCGCCCAGCCGCCGCAGAAATTCCTCGTGCGGGAAAATGTTCGCGTTGGAAAAAAACAGAACGACCTCGTCTCCGCGGCCGAGCAGAAAATCGACGCAGTGCGAAGCGCACACGCCGCAGCAGGCGTGCAGCAGGACTTTCATCGCGCCGCGGCGTCCTTTCCGCCTGCGGCGCGGGTTTTCCCCCGACGGCGCCGACGGGAAGACGCGGCGCAGGCGAGCGCGAGCGCTCCCGCGCACAGTCCGGCGACCGAGGGTTCGGGAACCATCGAGGAATCCTGCCACACGCGCACATAATCGATTTCGATTTCCGCGCCGTCGCGATACAGCGCCGCAGCGTCGATGCCTTTGTTTTCCCCGGCGTTTTCGACCCAGTTGCCGCCGATCTGCATGCTCATGATCAGATAAAAGCCGTTGTCTTCCTTGTCGAAGGGCCAATGCTCGGCGCTCGTGCCATCCTTCGTGAACGTTCCCGTCAGCCTGCCGTTCACGAAAAATCTGATTTCGCCCGGTTCCCATTCGACGCCGTAAGTGTTGAAAACCGTTTTGTCGATTCCGGGCGTGACGCCGAACGACCAATCCTTGTTTTCGACCCCGTCTTTCCCGCCCATGTGAACCGTCTGATAAACGCGTCCCTCGTAGTTCAGGTGTTCCATGACGTCGATCTCGCCGCCCGTCGGCCAGCCGTAGGCTCCGGAGTTGAGCCAAAGCGCGGGCCAAACGCCCTGAACGCTGTCGAAACGCGCGCGGAACTCGACCTTCCCGTACTGCAGCGTGAACGTGTCGCGCGTCCAGACGCCGGCTTCGCGGTAATCGCGGACATTCGAATCCGTGTCCTTCATGCCTTTCAGCACGAGGCAGCCGTCGCGGATTTCGGCAAGCGCGGGATCGCTGTCGTCCATGTACTGATTCCAGTTGGAATTCTGCTTCGGCGTGCGCGTCCATTTCGTCGCGTCGAGCGTGTCCCCGTCGAATTCGTCGGAAAACACGAGAACCCAATCCGTTTCCGCGAAGGAAACGGCGGGAACGGCAAAAAGCGCGCACAACGCGCAAAAGAGAAGCTTCGCGCCTTCGCGGCGCCGCGGGGGAACGAGGCGAACGGTTTTCATGAGATTATTTGCGGGAGCGACCCCGCGCGGCGGGAACGGCGTTTTTT
>DVOG01000060.1 GCA_018713755.1 Candidatus Spyradosoma merdigallinarum
CGTCAGTTTTCGAGCGGCACGGCGAAAACTTCGCCTTTTTCCCGGTCGAAAATGAGATCGAAGCGGGAAAGCGCGTCCAGCCCGAGCAGGATTTTCTGCGGCGCGTTCCCGACGGGCGGGAGCAGCTCCGGCGAAATGTTCTTCAGCGAGAAATCTTCGGAAAACTTCAATTCGCCGGGAACGCCGAACGCGATTTCTACGTTCTGCGTTCCCGCGGCGGTCGTCGTCACGGCGCGGATTTTTTCCGGGCGCGCGCCGATCCAAAAATCCGCGGGAACGGACGAGCCCACGGCGCCGCAGTCGATCAGCGCGGGAAGGACGCGCCCGTCCTTCGGCGAGGAAATCATGACAAGCACGCAGTCCGTTTCGGGAACGGCGCGGACGTCGAGCTTCTTTTTTCCCGGCGTGCCCGCGAGCCCTTCGCGGTCGAGCCACGCGAGCGTGCGGTTTTTGAAAGAAACGCGGCAGGGCGCGAGCGCGATCGTGTTCATGCCGAGAATGCCCGCGACGTCGTTCAGCTCCGGGAGCGCGGCGCGCAGCCCGCGCAGATCGACGAGCGGCATGAAGAAATCCGAAAACGCGTTCCCGCCGACGGAAAATTCCGCGACGGCCATCAGCGGAATTTTCTGCGCAGGCATCGCGTAGGCGTTCTGTTCGGCGGGATTCGTCGAAACGATGCGCAGCTTCGCGTCGGGGAAATTTTTCCGCGCCCACGAAAGATCGAGCGAAGTGTGGGATGCGCCGGTGTCCACGAGCATTTTCGCGGGAACTCCGTTGACTTTCGCTTCGACGAGAAACATCCGCTCGCCGGGTAGCGGCACGGGAACGCCGAAGGCGAAAGCCGTTTTTTTCGGGCGGAAATCTTCCGTGAAGTCCGGCGTTCCCGCGGAGGCGGAAACGTCGGGAGCCGTCGTCGCGAAAAGCGCCGGCAGGCAGAAAAGCAAAGCGAGAATGCGGGTTTTCATGGGAAAAAAATAAAGAGCGTGTCGGCGTTGCGCGAATGCTTTCTTTCAGAGCAATCCCGCCTCGACGAACGAAAAATAGCCGCGCGCGTGCGGCGGGATGTTGCGTCTGCCGACGATGACGTGATCGAGCAGACGAATTTCGAAAATTCTGCACGCTTCGGCGAGCGATTTCGTAATGCGCAAATCGCTCGAGGATGGCGAGGAATCGCCGCTCGGGTGATTGTGGATCAGTGCGACGGCGGAGGCGTTCGCGCGGACGGCGGGCCGCAGGAAATCGCGCGGATGAAAAACGGACGCGCTCGCCGTTCCCGCGGAAATCTCGTCGAAGCGGATGACGCGGTTCTTCGCGTCCGCGCAGATGACCCAGCATTTTTCGCGATCGAGCGGGAGCGCTTTCCTTTCGAAAAAATCGAAAATGTCGGAGGCGGACGCGAGTTGCGCGGAAAACTCCGTGCGCTCTTCGATGCGGCGGCCGATCTCGAACGCCGCGACGAGGCTGCAGGCGCGGCTCAAAGGCAGCCCGAGCGCGGTGAAGTCGGAAACGTCCCAGCGAGAAAGCTGAAAAAACGATCCCGCCGCCGTTTCCAGCACTTTGCGCGCGTCGTACTCCGGCGAGGTTTTCAGCCGCGCGCCGGTGTCGAGCAGCGCGGCGAGAAGTTCGTCGTCGCAAAGACAACGCGTCCCGCGGCGCACGAGGCGATCGCGGGGACGCAATGTTTCGCTTGGTCCGGATGCGGCCAATGCGGACGGGAGCGGTTTATTTTGACGCGACGTCGGGAAGCACGCCGAGCGTCGTTCCCGCGGGAACGACGGCGTCCTTCTTCACGATGAGCACGCCGTCGCGGACGCAGATGCCGTCGCTTTCCCAGCCGTCTTCGATGCCGCGCGGCGAGAGCCGGCAGCCTTCGCCGATGCGGGCGTTCTTGTCGATGATCGCGTCTTCGATGATGCAGCCGGGAGCGATGCCGACGGACGTGCGGCCGGCTTTCTTGTTTTCTTCGATTTCGACGAGCGTTTCGTAGTAGTCCGCACCCATCATCACGACGTTCTTCAGTGTCGACTGGTTGATGACGGCGCGAACGCCGACGACGCAGCGGTTGAGCTTCGCGTCGGAGAGAATCGCGCCTTCCGCGCAGATGACGCGCTCGAACGTGCAGGCGTTGACTTTCGCCGCCGGGAGAAGACGGTCGTGCGTGTAAATCGGGTCGTGCTCGTCGAAGAAGTCGAACGGCGGAATCGGGTCGGTGAGCGCGAGGTTCGTTTCCCAGAACGAGCGTACGGTCCCGATGTCTTCCCAGTAATCGTCGAAAACGTAGGCGACGAGCTTATTTTTGCCGAGCAGTCCGGGAATGACTTCCTTGCCGAAGTCCTTCATGTCGTTCGCGAGGCATTCGTTGATGAACTTCCCGCTGAAGACGTAGATGCCCATCGAGGCGAGGCAGTATTCCGTGTCGGACTTGTCGGAAAGCCCGTCGCGGAGTGCGCCGTGAATGACGAGCGAATCGATGACTTTCGGGTCTTTCGGCTTTTCGACGAATTCGCTGATTTCGCTGGTTTCCCGGACGCGCATCACGCCGAGCCCGGAAACTTCCGCCTTCGGCATCGCTTTCGCCGCGATTGTCACGTCCGCCTTCTTTTCGAGGTGTTGGCGGATCATCGGGCGGAAATCCATGCGGAAAAGCTGGTCTCCGGAAAGAATCAGCATCAGGTCGTTGTCCTTCATCATGAAGTGCTGAAGGTTGTGCCGCACGGCGTCTGCCGTGCCCTGATACCACGCTTCGCTTTCCATGTTCTGCTCGGCGGCGAGAATGTCGACGCAGCCGCGCCCGAAGACGTCGAGCTTGTAGGTGCGCTGGATGTGGTGGTGCAGCGACGCCGTGTTGAACTGCGTGAGAATGTAAATGTTGTTGAAGCCGGAGTTGAGGCAGTTGCTGATCGGGATGTCGATCAGGCGATATTTCCCGGCGAGCGGAACCGCCGGCTTGCAGCGGGACGCCGTGAGCGGATAAAGACGGGTGCCGCGGCCGCCGCCCATGATGACGCAGATGACTTTCGGGGATGATGCCATATTCGAGACTTTTTGTTGTGATTAACGGTTGAGAAAAATTGTTCGGAAACGACGGGAACTGTATTTCGTGTCGCTTGCGTGCGCGTTTCGTTCTTTTTCAGGGAAGGGTTGGCGGGATGAAAATCCCGACGGGGAATGCGTTGTATTTTATGCGGCGCCCCGGAAGTTGCAAGGAAAATTTCGGCGGGAACGCGCTTCGTTCCCGCCGGCGTTGACGGGAACGGGAAAAGCGCCTAAGATGCGCCGCGCTATGCCGATATTCCCCTTCCGCTTTCGGGCCGTTCTCAGAAACTTCTTTGCCGCCGCGTTGCTGGTCTGCCTCTTCGCGGGAACGCTCTGCGCGAGAAAAGATGACGCGGGAACGGCGGAGCACGCGATCATTCCCAAGCCGTCGAGCTACGTCGCCAAGCGCGGGAAATTCACCTTTTATCCGGAAACGCTCATCGTTTGCCCCGCGAAGAGTGCGCGGCCGGTCGCGCGCTGGTTCGCGAAGGAAATCGCGCGGGCGACGGGCATGAAGCTCAAAGTCGCCGAAAAGGGAACGGGAAAGACGACGCTGCGCCTCGAGCTGAAAAGAACCGCCAAAACCGGCGACGAAGGCTACGCGCTGGACGCGTCGAGTTCCCGCCTGAGCATCGTCGCGAAAACGCCGGCGGGGCTTTTCTACGGGCTGCAGACGGTGCGCCAGATGATGCCGCCGGAAATCTATTCCCGCGTTCCCGTGAAGGAAAAAATTTCATGGAGCCTGCCTTGCGCGAAAATCGCCGACGAGCCCCGCTTCGCCTGGCGCGGCGCGAACGTCGACTGCGGGCGCCATTTCTTTTCCAAAGAGGACATCATGCGCTTCATCGACACCATCGCGTGGCACAAGATGAACCGCTTTCACTGGCATCTGACCGAAGACCAGGGCTGGCGCATCGAAATCAAAAAATATCCGCGCCTGACCGAAGTCGGCGCCTGGCGCTCGAACCTCCTCGTCAGAGAAAATCCCGCCTTCGTTCCCGAAGATTCTCCGCACTGGAACCGCGACGGGCTCTACGGCGGATTTTATTCGCAGAAAGACATCCGCGAAATCGTGAAATACGCGCGGGAACGCTTCGTCACGATCGTTCCCGAAATCGAAATTCCCGGGCACTCGACCGCCGCGCTGCTCGCTTACCCGGAATTTTCCTGCGACGGGCGCCCGCCCGCCTCGATCCCGCTCGGCGGCGGCGTTTTCGGAAAAGTCTACTGCCCCGGCAAGGAAAAGACGTTCACGTTTCTCACCGACATTTTGACCGAGGTCACGGAACTTTTCCCCGGCGAATACGTTCACATCGGCGGCGACGAGTGCCCGAAGGGCGCTTGGGAAAAATGCCCCGACTGCCAGCGCCGCATCCGCGAGGAAAATCTGAAAGCCGCGGACGGACACACCGCCGAAGAGCGCCTGCAGAGCTATACGCTCGCGCGCATTCAGAAATTTCTCGAAAAACGCGGGAAAAAAGTCATCGGCTGGGACGAAATCGTCGAAGGCGGCATCCCCGACGGCTGTACCGTCATGCATTGGCGCGAGTACGCCGACCCGAAAATCGCTCCGCGCGCCGGGCATGACCTCATCGTGGCGACGCGGCCTTCCTGCTACTATAACTGGGCTTACAGTCCCGACGACAAGCCTTTCGTGCTTTCGCAGGGACGCGTGATGCCGATGCGCCAGGCGTGGAATTTCGACCCGATCCCGCGCGGACTTTCCGAAAAGGAGCAAAAACGCGTGATCGGCGCGCAGGCCTGTTACTGGGGCGAGAAAACGCCCAACGCGAAAGTGCTCGAGTTTCACTGCTTTCCGCGCATGTGCGCGATGAGCGAAAACACGTGGAGCGACCGCAAGGACAGGAATTACGAGGAATTTCTTCAGCGCGTGAGCGTTCAGCAGAAACGCTACGTCTGCGCCGGCGTGAACGCGCGCCCGTCCGCCGAAGGACCGCTCCCGCAAGGCTACAAGGTTTGGGAAAAATACGAACTCCCCGCCGCCGTGAGGCGCCGCGTGAAAAAATGACGCCTTCCCGCCGTTTTTCCGCTTCCGCGTCCTTCTTTTTTTTTTTTTCATGATGAAACCGACAAT
>DVOG01000061.1 GCA_018713755.1 Candidatus Spyradosoma merdigallinarum
CACGGGATCGCCGTAAAATGTCACGGGAAGAATCATAACTTTCGTCAAGGTTAATGCGCTTCCCGCTCCGATGGAAGAGAAAAGCGCGGGAACGGCGCGCCGCAGGGCTTTTTCTCCGCGCTTATTCCGCGTCGGCGTTCCCGCGTCGCGAAAAACGCCGCGCCGCGACGATGAAGGCGACGCCCGCGAGCGCAAGCAGCACGGAGTAAAACTGCCCGCGCGTCAGCCCGAGAATCGCGCTCACGCCGATGTCCGGCTCGCGGAAAAATTCGTCCGCGATGCGCACGGCGGCGTAGAGCACGCAGGCCTCGCCGAGCACCTGCCCGTGCGGAAGCGGCTCTTTCTTCCAAAAGCGCAGCTGCGTCCAAAGCAAAATCAGCAGACCTTCCCCCGCCGCCGCGTAAAGCTGAGACGGATGCCGCGGGAGCAGAAACGCCGTCTCCGCCTCCCCCGTGAAAGGATTCGTCAGGTCGTAGCGAAAAACGACCGCCCACGGCACAGTCGTTTCGCGCCCCCAAAGCTCGCCGTTGATGAAATTCGCGACGCGTCCGAAAAAGACTCCCGCCGGCGCAAGCGAAGCGATGATGTCGCCGAGCTGCAGAAACGGGCACTTTTGCCGGCACGAAAAAATCCACGTCGCGAGCACGGCGCCGATCATGCCTCCGTGGCTCGACATGCCGCCCTGCCACACGCGCAGCGCGGAAAGCGGATTCGCGGCGAACGCGTCCCACGCGTAAAAAATCATGTAGCCGAGCCGCGCTCCCGCGAGCACGCCGATGATCAGCGCGACCATGAAATTCGACTGCGCGTCCGGATCCAGCGGCGAACGGTTTTTCCTGTAGTAGACGCTCAGCATGAGCGCGCCGAACGCGAAGCCGGCGAGATACGCCAGCCCGTACCAGCGAATGCCGTCGAGAAACCAGCCTTCGGGAAAGCGCACGAGGAACGGATCCAAGTCGTGCGCCCAGTAGCCGGGCGTCGGCGTCGATGTCGTCCGCGGAATCATGGCGTCGCCTCAGCCGCGTCGCTCCGGCGCAGATGTTTGCGCACGACGAAATTTTCGCCGCGCAGGATTTCCGTTCCCGCGTCGAAGAGCGTTTCGAACGGCGGGAAAAACGCGTCGCCTTCGGGCTCGGCGTCGACCGTCGTCAGAAAAAGTTCGCCGCAAAACGGCAGCAGCGCGCGGTAGATTTCCGCGCCGCCGACGACGAAGATTTTCCGCTCGGGCGCGATTTTTTCCGCTTCGGAGAAACTGCGGACGCAGAACAGGTTTTCGGCGGGAGGCGTTCCCGCGGGAAGAACGCCGCCGCGGGAAAGCACGACGGTGACGCGCCCCGGGAGCGGGCGCCCGATGGATTCGAACGTTTTGCGCCCCATCAGCAGCACGCCTCCCATCGTCGTGTTTTTGAAAAATCTGAAATCCTCGGGAATGTGCCACGGGATCGCGTTCCCGCAGCCGATGACGCGGTTTTTCGCCATGGCCGCGACGGCGGCGAGCGGACGTGAAATCGGCGAGCTTCTCATGGTTTCACACGGCGACGGGCGCCTTGATGGCGGGATGCGGATCGTAGTTTTCAATCGCGATGTCCTCGAAGCGAAACGCGAAAATGTCCTTCACGGCGGGATTGAGCCGCAACGTCGGCAACGGGCGCGGTTCCCGCGAAAGCTGAAGCTCGACCTGCTCGAAATGATTTCGGTAAATGTGCGCGTCGCCGAACGTATGGACGAATTCGCCGACGCCCAGCCCGCAGACCTGCGCGACCATGTGCGTAAGCAGCGCGTAGCTCGCGATGTTGAACGGCACGCCAAGAAAAAGATCCGCGCTGCGCTGGTACAGCTGGCAGCTCAAGCGCCCGTTCCCGCCGACGTAGAACTGGAACAGCGTATGGCACGGCGGAAGCGCGACCTTGTCCGCCTCGGCGGGATTCCAGCCGGAAACGATCAGCCGGCGGGAGCAGGGATTGCGGCGAATTTCCGCGATCACGGCGGAAATCTGGTCGAAGCCGTCGTCGGCGTACGCGCCGCCGGGCTTCAGCGTCGCGCCGAAATTCCGCCACTGATGACCGTAAATCGGCCCGAGATCGCCTTCTTTTCTTCCGAAGCGCGCGCACTGCTCCGCCGTGCTCCACTCGTCCCAGATCGTGACGCCGCGTTCCCGCAGCCAGCCGTTGTCCGTGCGGCCGCCGAGAAACCAAAGCAGCTCCTGGACAATCGAACGCGTGTGGACTTTTTTCGTCGTGACGAGCGGAAAGCCCCGCGAAAGGTCGAATCGGATTTGCGCGCCGAAAATGCCGACCGTTCCCACGCCCGTGCGGTCATCGCGCGCTTCGCCGCGGGAACGCACGTCCCGCAGCAGATCCAAATAGGCCTTCATCGGAATTTTTCCCGGGAACGCCGAAAGGCTCAGGCTTTCTTCGCCGCGGGAGCGTCGGGCGAAAGCCGGCGTTCGCGAATCAGCGGAAGAAGCTTTTCGACGAATTCCTGCAGCGTGCAGGAACCTTCGAGCGACTTGTCCGCGCGGGAACGCACGTTGACCAGGCCGGCTTCCGCTTCCTTCGCGCCGATGACGAGCATGTGCGGCACTTTGTCGAGTTCCGCGCGGCGGATTTTCGCGCCGAGCTTGTCGGAATGCTCATCCGCCGTCGCGCGGATGCGGCAGCGGCGCAAGGCGGCGACGACTTCCCGCGCGTGTCCGACGAGTCCGTCGTTGAGCGGAAGCACGCGCACCTGCTCCGGCGCGAGCCACGTCGGAAAATCGCCCGCGAAATGTTCGATCAGAATGCCGACGAAGCGTTCGAGCGAGCCGAACGGCGCGCGGTGAATCATCACCGGGCGGTGCGGCTCGTTGTCCGTTCCCGCGTAAGTCAGCCCGAAGCGTTCCGGCAGATTGAAATCGACCTGCACGGTTCCGAGCTGCCAGCCGCGGCCAAGCGCGTCCTTGACGACGAAATCGATTTTCGGTCCGTAGAACGCCGCCTCGCCCTTTTCTTCCGTCACGGGAACGCCGAGCGTCGCCGCAGCGGCGCGGCACGCGGCTTCCGCCTTTTCCCAGTTCTCGTCCTTGCCGATGTATTTGGAGGATTCGGGATCGCGCAAACCGACGCGCACGGAATAATCGTCCATGCCGAGCGTCGTCAGAATGATTTTCACGAGTTCGAGGCAGGAGCAGACTTCCTGGTGAATCTGATCTTCCGTGCAGAAAATGTGTCCGTCGTCCTGCGTGAATCCGCGCACGCGCGTGAGCCCGTTGAGTTCGCCGGACTGTTCCCAGCGGTAAACGGTGCCGAACTCGGCGTAGCGCACGGGAAGATCGCGGTAGGAATGCGGCTGCGACGCGTAGAGCTTGACGTGGAACGGGCAGTTCATCGGCTTGAGCAGGAAGCCGTCGAGCGCGCCCTCGGCGAGCATCCCGGCGAGGTCCGCGCAGGTTTTTCCCTCCGCGGCGAGCGCGTCGATCTGCTCCTGCTCGATGATCGGCGTGAACTGCGACTCGCGGTAATACGGGAAATGCCCGGACGTGCGGAACAGGTTCAGATTGCCGATGTGCGGCGTGAACACCTGGCTGTAGCCCTGGCGGAAAAGCTCGTCGCCGATGAAGGTCTGAAGCTCCTGCCGAATGACGGAACCGTTCGGCGTCCAGAGAACCAGCCCCTGCCCGACCGTGTCGTCGACGGCGAAAAGCTTCTGTTCCCGTCCGATTCTGCGGTGGTCCCGCTTTTTCGCCTCTTCCAGCTTGTGCAGATATTCGTCGAGTTCCGCCTTCGACGGGAACACGACGCCGTAAATGCGCTGCAGCTGCTTGTTCTTCTCGTTCCCGCGATGATAGGCGCCGGCGACGGAAAGCAGCTTCACCGCCTTGATCTGCGACGTGTAGCGCACGTGCGGTCCCGCGCAGAGATCGAGAAATTCTCCGTTGCGGTAAAACGTTATTTTCTCGCCTTCGGGAATGTCCGCGAGACGTCCCGGCTTGAATTCGGCCAGCGCGGGCGTTTCCGCGATCAGCTTGGCGGCTTCTTCGCGGGAAACCTCGAAGCATTCGAACTTCTGGTTTTCCTTCGCGATTTTCTTCATTTCCTCCTCGATTTTCGCGAGGTCTTCCGCCGTGAACTTGTGGTCCAAGTCGAAATCGTAATAGAATCCGCCGTCCGTCGCGGGACCGATGTCGAGTTTCGCGTCCGGGAAAAGACGGAGAACGGCGGCGGCGAGCACGTGCGCCGCGCTGTGACGGAGTTCCTGAATCGGTGTCATCGTTGCCATAGCTCTGAGCGTGAATATTTTGACGGATTAAATACAGTTCCCGTGCCGTTTGCAAAGTCAAAGAAAAAACCCGCGCCCTCCCGCGCGGCCGCGGAAGTTCAGAATTTCAGCCGCGTGTTCTTGAAGCCGCAATGCGGGCACACGGACGTCTCGCGGCGCCGCGTCCGCGAATAAATCCGCCCGCAGCGGATGCAGTGGAAAACCGTCCGATGCCGACGGTGATCGTTCAGCAGCCGTTCCCGCCGGTCGTAATACCACCAGATGACGAGCCCGAGCAGCAGCGCGCAGAAGATCAGAATCGCGGCGAAGGAAATCAAATCTACGGGAACCATTTTGTCCGAAAAAAAGAAGAGGAGGAAAAATTCACGAAAGGACGATGCTCGTCTCCGGCAGACGGGCGTTCAGCCGCGTTTTGCGCCGCGGCAAAAACGACGTCACGAAAAGCAGCACGCCGATGCGCCCGACGAACATCGTTCCCGCGACCAGATATTTCGCGCCGTCGCTCAGCCGCGGCGTCACGTCGCAGGAAAGCCCCACCGTTCCCGCCGCGGAAACGGCCTCGAACGCGAGCGAAACGATGTCGATTTCCGGATGAAGCACGCACAGCGCGAGCGTGACGAGAAACACGAGCGACGCCGCGAAGGAAATGATCGCCAGCACCTGCCGAGCGACGTCGCTTTCGAGCCTGCGCCCGAAAACCTCCAAGTCCCGCCGCCCCAGCACGTATTGCCGCAGCGCGAGCAGCGCGACCGCGAACGTCGTCGTCTTGATGCCGCCCGCCGTGGAAAACGGACTTCCGCCGATGAACATCAGCGCCATCAGAATCAGTTTCGCCGCCGGCGAAATGTCGCCCGTGGGCGCAATGTCGAAGCCCGACGTGCGCGACGTTCCCGCCAGCACGAACGCGCGGCGGACCGAGTCCGCGCCCCAATTCGTCCCGTCCAGCAGATAAAACGCCGCGAAGCCGAACGCGAAGACGCCGAGCGACGTCGTCAGCACGATTTTCGTGTGCGTCGTCAGCCGCACGGGAACGTGCCCGACGCTTTTGCGCCGCAGCCGCGTCCGCAGCCGATCCGTGAAAAACATCCAGAAATTTTTGATGACGGGAAAACCCAAGCTCCCGGCGAAGCACATCGCGAACACGGAAAAAATCATGCCCATGTTCCCGCACAGCCGGCTGTCCGTCATCCCGCCGGGCAAGCAGGAAAGCCCCGCGTTGCAGAACGAGGAAACGGCGTGAAACACCGCGAAGAAAACCGGGCGCTCCGACGCCTCGAGCAAATCCGCCGCCGAAAAATACACCGCGACGGCGCCGATCGCTTCCGCCGTGAACGTGAAACCGACGATGATCGCGAGCACCGTCCCGATTTGACCGATGTTCTCCTCGCTGAACAAATCCTGGAAGTCGAAACGATTTTTCAGCGAAAGCCCGCCGACGAAAAAATGCGCGAAGAAATACGTGATCGACATGACGCCCAGCCCGCCGAGCTGGATCAGCGCCAAAAGAATGCATTGCCCGCTGAATGTGAGTTCCCGCGCGACGTCGAACGGCGTCAGCCCCGTCACGCAAACCGCACTCGTCGAAAGAAAAAGCGCGTCGCACCAGGAAATGCCCGAAACGCTCGCGTCCGGCGTCTTCAGCAACAGCGTTCCCGCGGAAATGAGGAGAACGAAGCTCGAAATGAACACGCGGCCCGGCGTCAGCGGAAGGCGTCGAAAAAAAGTCCGTCGCTCGCGGATGACGCGCAGCGCGTGCGCCCAAAGCACCGCCGCGCTGAGCGCCGCGGCGTAGCCGATCCCGATTTCGTGCGGCGCCGCGTCCGGAAACGCGCGCTCGAACAGCGCGCTCAGCGGCGCACGGGCGACCGTCAGCACCAAGACGACGAAGAACAGCAGCCCGCGAAACCAGTGTTTCGCGAAATGCCGCAAAACCGGCTCTTTGCGCAGAAAAAGGCTCAGCGCCTCGTGCAGAAAAAACAGCGCCGCCGCACAGAACGTTCCCGCGCGGAGCATCCCGGCTCCGTCCGCGGGAACGGTCCAGCCGATGATCGCCGTCAGCACCGCCAGCGCCGCCAGCGAGCTCGCGATCCCGGAAAAGCCGCGCGCGAAGCGCGGCAGCTTCGCGGGCTTTTCGTCCGCACTCTCTCGGGAGACCTCTTCCATGCGTCAGACGCGCAAGCCTTGCACAAAGCGCCTAAAAGCTCAATTTCTTATTCGGTCGAATTCTTCGAAATCCCGCGGGCGATCCAAAAAACGCCGACGAAGGCGACGAGGTGTCCGAGCGTCTTCACGACGAGATGCGCGTTGCGGTGATCCGCCTCCAGCTCGGGAGCGACGAGCCGCGCGGCGACGACGCCGACCAAGGCGATGAGCGTTCCCGTAAACCAGAAGCGAGGGATTTTCTTCATGCGGAGAAGATTAAGGGGAATCCGCCGAATGTTAAAGTTTTTTTGCGCCGCGGCGCAAAGCGGGAACGCCGATTTCTCCGGACAAAGAAAAGGCGCTCCCGCGGGAACGCCTTTCCTTTCGCTCGTGCGGAGGGAAAAATCACCCGCCGATCATCGGAACCAGCGCGATGTAGACGCCGGTGAAAATCGCCGTCGTGATGACGCCGGAAATGTTGATGCCCAGCGCGTCGGGCAACACGATGACGTCCGGCGCGACGCGGGAAATTTCCTTTTGCGCAATCTTCGCGCAGGTCGGCACGCAGGAGATGCCGGCGATCCCGCAGACGGGATTGAAGCGCCGCCCCGTCAGCAGATACATGATGTAGCCGCCGATGATGCCGCCGATGGCGGACATCGTGAGCGCGAAAATGCCCAGCACGAGGAGAATCAGCACCTTTTCGTCGAGCAGCGTCCGCGCGCTGCAGAGCAACCCGAGAATCAGCCCGAGGAAGAACGTGCCGCCGTAGAGGAAAACCTGGTCGATGAGCCGAATGAAGGCCTGAATGCCCGCTTCGCGCACGGCGATGCCGACGAACAGCGAGCAGAACAGCGGCGCGCCTACCGGGAACAGCAGACACAGCACCGCGCAGGCGACGACGGTGAAGGCGATCTTTTCGTTCGCCGTCACCTTGATCGGCTTTTTCGGCGGCTTGTTGCGCACCTTGCGCAGGCTTTCGGGAACGAGGAAGCGAATCAGGAACGGATACGCTCCGTAAGTGATGCCGAGGTAAAGATAGGCAACCACCGTCACGGGAACGAAAAGTTCCTTCGCGAGCTTCAGCGAAGCGAAAAGCACCATCGGGCCGTCCGCGCCGCCGACCATCGCGATCGACGCGGCCTCGCCGTAGCTCAGCCCGCAGGCGATGGCGACCGGGAACGTGACGATCGTGCCGAGTTCCGCGCAAAACGCCACGAAGACGCTTTGGAACGGGCGCGCCATCAGGAAGCCGACGTCCAAAAGCACGCCGATGCCCATGAAGATAAAGCACGCGATGAGGTTGTTGCTGAACGCGTAGTTGTAAATCGGCTGAATCCAGTCCTTCTGCATCAAGGCGACGAGATTCTCTTCGCCCTGAACGAGCGGCTCGACGTTGAGGTCGCCCTGAAGCACGACGCTCCCGCGCAGCGTTTCGCCCGACGTCCCGTCGACGATGGACGCCTTGCCCGCTTTGAGAAAAGCGATGATTTCGTCTTCGCTTTTCACGGAAATGTAGTCATCCGGCCGCGCGGAATTTTCCGCGTAGTCCGCGGAGCCCTCAATCGTGAAATAGCGAACGTCCGTGCGGTCCGCGGCGTTGATCCAGCGCGCTTCCGGAAAACGCTCGGACTCGATCGCCGTCGTCGCGTCGAGATAAAGATTGCCCGCGTTGGCGACGATCATGCCGAGCCCCATCGGAATCATCAGCAACGGCTCGAGAACGCCTTTTTTTCCGAGAAAAACGAGGACGCCGCCGAGAATGATGAGCCCGACGCCCGTCCAGCACAGCAACGGCGGAGAATCGACGAGCGTCGTGATCCCCTCGAAAAGCCGACGGATGATGTCAATGATGTCTATGTTGTCCATGGAAGATCTTTTCGGAGAACGGGAACGCGCTCAGCCGCGCGCGCCCGTTCCCGCGCCCTCAGCCTTTCTTGCTGAAGATACGGAGAAACAGATAAATGCTTTTCACGAGCACAGCGAGAACGACCGCGACGACCGCAGAAACCAAAACGATCCACGGGAGCCATTGAAGCGCCAGCCCCAGCGACGCCTCTTCCGGCGCCGCCGTCGATGCCGCTTCCGCCAAAAGGAAAAACATATGAGCCTCCGCAGAAAAAGGTTAGGAAATGACCGCGAGCACCTGACCTTCTTCGACGCCGTCGCCGACGCTGACGTTGATCGCCGAGATCGTTCCCGCCTTGTTGGCGTAGATGTAGGTGTTCATCTTCATCGCTTCGATCGTCAGGATCTGATCGCCGTCCTTGACGGCCGCGCCGACTTTCGTGTCGATGGAAACCACCTTGCCCGCCAGCGGCGACGGGACGCCCGAGCCTCCGGCGGAAACCGCCGCGGGCGCGGGAGCAGGGGCCGGCGCGGGAACGGGAGCGGCCGCCGGAGCCGCGACGGGCGCGGAAACGACGGGAGCCGGCGCAGGAGCCGCGGGAACGGCGGCGGAAGCTTCGCCTTCGATTTCGACGGAAACTTCGTAGACTTTTCCGTCAACGGTAACTTTAAGTTTTTTCATGATGAGGGATCTTCTTGTTGCAAATTTTCTCGTTGAAGCGAATTTCCTGAAAGGATGATCAGCGCTGAAGCGAATGCGAGGAATACACCTGGCGCCGTCCTTCCAGCGACCACAGCGACATCAGCTGCTCGATGTCCGGCGCTTTCGGCGCTGCGGGAGCGACGCCCGTGATCGAAAAATTCTTGCCGCGCAGAACGACGGCGACGGAAGCGGCGATGACCGCCATGATTTCCGGCGAAATCGCGGACGTTCCGGGAACCGGCGCCGCGGGAGCGGCGGGCGCGACCGCGGGAGCGGCAGGCGCAGGAGCGGCGGGAACGGCCGGCGCGGGTCGGCGGAAGTTGGAGACATGCTCCGGATTCGGCGGGAACGCCGCGGCGATGCCGCGTCCGACCGCGGCCAGGACGATGATGAGCACGACAGTGCCGACCAGCACCCAGCCGACGACGCCCCAATTGGCGGCACACAGGAAAGGCTGAAGAATCATGATTTTTTCGAAAAGGTTTGTTTTTTTCGCGGAAAACTTTGATTTTTCCCGGTTTTACAGCGGCATGTTCCCGTGCTTTTTCGGCGGACGCGTCGCGCGCTTGGACAGCGAATTGCGCAGCGCCTGCGAAAGCTTGGCGCGGGACTGCGCCGGCGTAATGACGTCGTCGACGACGCCGTTGGCCGCGGCGCGATACGGCGTCGCGAACTGCGCGCTGTATTCTTCCGCGTAAACGGCGGCGCGGGCGCGGGACGCTTCCTTGCCGAGGCGTTCGGCCTCTTCTTCGGACTTGCCTTCCGCGAGCGCGTCGGCCTTCGCCTTTTCGCCGGCGGCGGCGATGTCTTTCTTGAAGACGATGTTCGCCGCTCCCGCGGGACCCATCACGGCGATTTCCGCCGTCGGCCACGCGAACACGGCGTCCGCGCCGAGCGGTTTCGAACACATGGCGATGTAGGCGCCGCCGTAGGCTTTGCGGAGCACGAGCGTGATTTTCGGCACGGTCGAAGCGGAATACGCGTGCAGCATTTTCGCGCCGTGGCGGATGATGCCGCCGCGCTCCTGCGCCTTGCCGGGCAGGAAGCCGGGAACGTCCACGAGCGTGACCAGCGGAATGTTGAACGCGTTGCAGAAGCGAATGAAGCGCGCGCATTTGTCGGACGCGTCGATGTCGAGCACGCCCGCCTTCATCGTCGGCTGATTGGCGACGATCCCGCAGACGATGCCCTGCAGACGCGCGAAGCCGATGACCGCGTTTTTCGCGAAATCCGCCATCACTTCGAAGAACGTGTTTTCGTCGAAAAGGCGCGCGATGACCTTCTTCATGTCGATCGGGAGCTTCGGGTCTTCGGGAACGAGGTCCGCCATGCCCGGGTCTTCCTGCATCGAGACGATCGGCGTCGGCTCGTGCGGCGGATCCATCATGTTGTTCGCGGGCAGATAGCTGAGCAGACGGCGGACGATCTGAAGCGCGTGCGCGTCGTCTTCCGCCACGAAATGGATGTTCCCGCTGATGGACGCGTGCGCCGCGGCGCCGCCGATTTCATCCATCGTGCAATGTTCGCCCGTGACGGCCTTGATGACTTCCGGTCCCGTGATGAACATCTGCGCGTTGGACTTCTTCATGATGATGAAGTCCGTCAGCGCCGGCGAATACGCCGCGCCGCCCGCGCACGGTCCCGCGATGACGGAAATCTGCGGCACGACGCCGGAGGCCTGCACGTTGCGGTAGAAAATGTCGCCGAAGCCCTTCAGCGCCATTTCGCCTTCGGGAATGCGCGCTCCGCCAGAGTCGTTGATGCCGACGATCGGCATGCCCATCTTCAGCGCGTATTCCTGCATGCGGCAGATTTTCTGCGCGTGCTCGTGACCGAGCGAACCGCCCTGCACGGTGAAGTCCTGAGAGTAAATCGCGACGGAGCGCCCGTCCACGTTCCCGACGCCGGTGACCACGCCGTCGCACGGCAGGTCTTTTCCCTTCATGCCGAAATCCTGACAGTGATGCTTGATGTGCATCCCGAATTCCATGAACGAACCCGGCTGGACAAGCCCCGCGATGCGGTCGCGCGCCGTCATCAGCCCTTTCTTGCGGCGGGCGTCGAGCTTTTCCTCTCCGCCGCCGGCGACGGCTTTCTTGCGGAGCGCTTCCAGATTTTCAATCAGTTCTTTCTTCATATGAATGACCTTGTCTGTTCGGATAACAAAACGTTTTCGCAATGCTACCCGCCGCGCTTTTTTTTTGAAAGCAAAAAAAAAGCGCGGCGGGAACGCGCTCACGGACGCGCGGGAGCGCTGCCTTTCTCCGAAAGCGCGCTCACGGGAACGCGGAACAGCGCGCCTTGCTCCGAAGCAATCAGCAGCGTGTCTTCGTCGGCGAACGCGACGCCCTCGATCTGCCAGAAATCCTTCGGCGCCGCCACGCGCCGGAAGTGCGCGGGAGCGTGCGTGAAGAAGCGCGTCTCGTCGATTTTCCCGAAAGCGTCCGCCTCGGGAAGCTCGAAAACCCACACGCCGTGATACGTCAGCACGGCGAGGCGGCGGCGCGCCGGCGAAAGCGCCGCGTCCGTCACCATGCCGCGCGCGTCGAAGCGCGCCACGGGCACGGCGGCCTGATACGACTCGATCGCGGGATCGACGCGCCAGAGCACCGTTTCCGTGTCCGACCAGTGCTTCGTGAAAAAGTAAATCTGCCCGTTCAGCGCGAAGCACGCCTCGCAGTCGTAATTGCGGGAACGCGCGGGAAATTCGTTCTGCGACGGATAATAAAACGACACCTTCCTGCGGTGCGCCGTGACGACGTCCGCCGTCGGCGAAGGCTCGGGAACGACGTAAAAGCAGAGGTTGCGCCGATTGCTCAAGTTGTTCCCGACGTCGCCGATCACGAGGTTTCCCTGATCGTCGAGCGCGAGGCATTCCCAGTCGACGTTGCGCGTCCCCGTGACGCGGATGCCCTCGTAGTTCCCGCGCGCCGCGGCAGGCATGACGATTTCGCCCGTCTCGCGCAACGCGAAAACGACGGGCGCGCAGCCGCTGTCCGAAAGCGTCCAATACGCGTTCGGGTGCCGCGCGCTTTTTTCCAGCGCCGAGCATTCCTCGATTTTCTTCACGTCGAAATGCGCGCTCGGCGTCAGCGCGAGCGGCTCGGACGCGGCGTTCCCGACGTCGCCCGCGACGACGACCTGCGTCAGCGGCGGCAGTTCGGCGAAAACCGTGTGGTTCTCCGGGCGCGACGCGGCGAAAAGCGTTTCCGCGGCGAAAAGCATTCCCGCGACGAATATCGATCCGTATCTCATTGTTCCCGAAAAAAAAGCTCTCGTAAAAAAAAGCGACCGGAAACGGCGTCTCCCTCAGAGCGTCCCCTCCGATTCCGCGCCGGGTTCCTCTTCCGTTCCCGCCGCGTCGCGGCGCCGCGGGAACGGCGGAACGACGAGCACGGACGACTTCAGTCCGGGGAAAAATTCCGAAAATTCCTCCGTTCCCGGCGTGTCGCGCAGCGCCGCCTGCACCATGCCCATTTTCGCGTCCAAATTGTCGATCATCGAGACGAAAATCGCTTCAGGCGTCGCGGCGAGCGCGGCGGCGCCCCATTCCAGCTCGCCCTGATGGCTGAGCACGATGTGTTCGAGCCGCTCGAGAAGCTCCGGCGCGAGGCGGTTTTTCAGCCCGTGCTTGCGCACGATGCGGTAGCCCAGCACGACGTGGCCCTGCAGGATGCCCGCGCGGGTTTTCCGCGTCGAAAGTCCCTGCGTGTATTCGACGGTTTTTCCGATGTCGTGCAGCAGCGCTCCCGCGAGCGCGAGGCTCGGATCCACCTGCGGATAAAGCGGGAGCAGTGCCCGCGCGACGCGCGCGAGGTGGCAGGAATGCTCCAGCAGCCCGTGGCGGTAAGCGTGGTGCATCGAAATCGCCGCGGAAGAATTTTTGAAGACGTCGCCGGCTTCGTCGAGCGCCGCGCGCGTCGTATTCCGCAGACCTTCGTCCTCGATGGATTCGACGTGTTCGGCGAGCTCGGCGCAGAGCGCGTCGAAGTTTTCCGGAGAAACCGCGACGAGGCGTTCCGCCAGCCCGTTGTGCTCGATTTCCTCGTCGGAAAGCTCGAAAATGTCCTCGATCTTCGGCGAAAACCGCCCCTGGTAGGTCCCCGTCACGCCCTCGACGCGCACGACGGAGCCGTCGCGCAGTTCCCGCAGCGTTCCCGCGACGGGGCTGTCGGAAAACACCGTGCAGGAAAACGTTCCCGTGCGGTCGCCCAAATCCAGCGTGAAGAACGGAGAGCCGTTGCGCGCCGTCCGCGAAGCGATTTTTTTCAAGATGAAGACGCCGAAAAAACAGTTGCTCGGCGGGAGCGTCTTCAGTTCGGAAACGGTGGCGGAAATCGGCATAGAGCAATGTTTTACGGCGGCGGGAACGACGGCGCAACCGTTTTCCGGAAAAAAGTTTTCGCCGCGGAGTTTTTCCGCACGGAAAACTTGATTTTCCGCGCGAAGCGTCGGAGAATTGTTCCC
>DVOG01000062.1 GCA_018713755.1 Candidatus Spyradosoma merdigallinarum
GTCGAGCCGTGGGTCTCCCGCCTCGAACTCGAAGCCGGCGGAAAAATCGCGCTGGAGGACTTCGAAACCGTGACGACGGTGCTCGCGTCGGCGACGGACACCGTCAAGCGCCGCAAGCCGCTTTTGGACGCTTTCGTGAAAGCGCACGCGGAGCTGACGGCGTGGATCAACGCGCATCCCGAAGAGTCGAAAGTGCTGCTGCAGCGCGCGCTCACGCGCGAAACGAAAACGGAGTTCCCGCAGCGCATCGTCAACAACGCGTTCCCGCGCATCAAGTTCGTTTCGAAAATCAACCGCGACTCGCTGGGCGCCTACATCGACGACGGCTACATGACGGGGCTGATTCCGGAGAAAATTTCCGTGGCGGAACTCGTCTCGCTCGAAGAGGCGGAAGAGGCGGCGGGATCGGGCATTTTCCCGCTCCCGTCGAAAATCCTGAAATTTCTTTGGACGGGGCTTTTCGACGGATCGATTCTGAGCGCGCTGTGGGTGACGCTGCGGCGGCTGCTGCTGGGCTACGCGATCGGGTTCGTCATCGCCGTTCCGCTCGGGCTTCTGCTGGCGCAGAGCAAGCTCATGCGCGATACGCTCGGCGTTCTCGCGCTCGGGTTTCAGTCGTTGCCGAGCGTGTGCTGGGTGCCGATTTCGCTCGTGATTTTCGGGCAGGACGAACGGACGATTCTCTCCGTCGTCGTGATGGGCTCCGTTTGGTCGCTGATGCTCGCGACGGAAAGCGGCATCCGCAGCGTCCCGCCGCTCTACATACGCGCGGCGCGCACGATGGGCTCGAAGCATTTTCACCTGTGGACGCGCGTGATGTTCCCGGCGGCGCTCCCGTCGATTTTCAGCGGGATGAAGCAGGGCTGGGCGTTCGCGTGGCGCTCGCTGATGTCCGCCGAAATCTACGTCTACATTCTCAGCGGCATCGGGCTGGGATGGATGCTCAACGCCGGGCGCGAGGAAATGAACGTCGAAAAAGTCTACGGCATCATGTTCGTGATCATCATCGTCGGGCTCGTCATGGACCGGCTCTGCTTCGCTCCCGTCGAACGCTGGCTGCGGGAACGCTGGGGCCTGGAAAAGTAAGAAGTCTCGCGCGCCGCGCGGCGCGCGAAAAAGAAAGCGGACCTGCGGCATTCGGGAACGTTCCCGCCGCAGGTCCGTTTTTCTTTTCCTTCAGGAGCCGCCTTTTTTACAGCGGCAGCGTGATGCGGAAAATCGAGCCTTTGCCCGGCGCGCTTTCGACGGAAGCGTTCCCGCCGAAAAGCCGCGCGATGTGCTTCACGATGGCGAGGCCGAGCCCCGTGCCGCCGAGCTCGCGGGAATGCGCCTTGTCCGCGCTGTAAAAGCGCTCGAAAATGCGCGCGCAGTGTTCCGGCGCGATGCCGACGCCGAAGTCCCGCACGGCGATTTCCGCGGCATCGTCCGTTTTCCTCAGCGAAATTTCGACGGTCGGGCTGCCGCTGTACTTGAGCGCGTTCCCGATGAGATTGATGACGGCCTGCTCGATGAGCCGGCTGTCGCCTTTGATTTCCGCGGGATCGTTCGCGGTGATTTTCAGCGTCGTTCCCGCCGCTTCCGCGCGGGACTGGCAGAAGTTCACCGCGTTTTCCACGGCGGCGTCGAGGCGAAACGGAAGCATTTCCTTTTCGCCGGAAACCTGCTGCTGCTCGATCGCGGCGAGGCTGAGCACGTCCTGCACGAGCGCGTTGAGGCGCTTCGCCTGCTTGGAGAGAATGCCGAGGAATTTTTCGCGAAGCGCGGGATCGTCGAGCGCGCCGGACTCGAGCGCGTCTACGGCGCCGAGAATGCCGGTCAGCGGCGTTTTGATTTCGTGCGAAACGTTGGCGACGAAATCGCTGCGGAAGGATTCGAGGCGGCGCAGATTCGTCAAGTCCGTGATCGTGAGCAACAGGCGGCGCGCGCCGTCGTGAGAAAGCACGCCGCCCTTCGCGAGGAGCGTGCGCGTCGCGCCGTCGTTTTCGAGCGTGATTTCCGCTTCGATGGCGCGCCCTTCGCGGAACGCGCCGTCGGCGAGACTGATGAGCTCGGGCGAGCCGCAGCGGGAAAGGTCGAATTTCGACGCGGACGGATCGATGCCGAAAATGCGCCGAGCCGCGCTGTTGAAGTAGACGGCTTCGCCGCTTTCCGAGAAAAGCAGCACGGCTTCGGAAAGCGCGGCGAAGAGGCGTTCCCGCCCGTTGCGCTCCGCCGTGATGCGGTCGAGCTGGCTTTTCAGCAATTCCTTCATTCGGCTGACGGTGACGGCGAGTTCCCGCACGAGACCTTTTTCGGGAATGGAAATGCGCTCGTTGAGGTCGCCGCGCGAAATGCGCTGCGCGCTTTCCTGCAGCTGTTCGAGCGGGATGCGGACGCGGCGCATGATGTAGAGCGCGATGGCGAGCGAGAAGAAGACGCCCAGCGCGAGCGCGAGCACGGTGTTGCGCTTGGCGCCGGCGATCATCGCGTCGACTTCGCGGTTCTGAATCGCGAGACGCAGCACGAATTCCGGACGGCCGCCGATTTCGATCGGCATCGCGCAGTAAATCATGCGCATGTTCTTCGTCGCGCTGAAGCGGGAACTGACGTTGGGCGTTCCCGCGAGCGCGCGCTTGATTTCCTCGCGCGTGGCGTGGTTGTCGAGTTCCCGCTCGTCCGCGTCGGAGTCGGCGATGACGACGCCGTCGGCGCGCACGAGCGTCGCGCGGAGCGATTTTTCGGGAAAGCGCATGCAGTAGGCCGCCGCCTCGTCGACTTTTCCCGCGACGAGCATCGGCCGAATGACGTCGGCGACGGTTTCCGCCTCGAGCATCACGTTGCGCTTTTCGCTCGTGACGTAGGAGTCTTCAAATTTTCCCGCGCTGAAAAAAAGCGTGCCGGCGGAGATGACGGCGAGCAGCCCCAGCAGCAGCGGGAACGCGAAGAGGACTTTGTCTCTGGATTTCATGGATGAGATTCGGAAAAAAAGTTCAGAGCGGCGCTTTCATGCGGTAGCCGATCCCGCGCACCGTTTCGATGTTCACGGCCCACGCGCCGAGCTTGCGGCGCAGATTGACCATCTGCACGTCGATGGCGCGGTCGGTCACGGGATAGTCCTCGCCCTTGACGCGGGAGACGATTTGGTCGCGCGTGTAAACGCGCCCCGGGCGCGCGGCGAGCATCTGCAGAATGCCGTATTCGGTAAACGTCAGCTCCAGCGGCTTGCCGTTCAGCCGCGCCGTGTGTTCGGCGGGATTGAGCACGAGCCCGTCGCGGCGGATTTCCGCCGCCGTTTCCTGCTCGAACGCCTGGCGCAGATGAGCGCGCACGCGGGCGACGAGCACTTTTCCGCTGAACGGCTTCGTGACGTAGTCCACGGCGCCGAGTTCCAGCCCGAGCACGATGTCGCTCTCCTCGCTTTTCGCGGTGAGCATCACGACGGGAATGTCGCGCGTGGCTTCCTCGCGCTTGAGGCGGCGGCAAACCTCGAGCCCGTCGATTTTCGGCAGCATGAGGTCGAGCAGAATCAGCGAAGGCCGTTCCCGCAGCGCGATGTTCAGCCCCGCCTCGCCGTCGGCGGCGACGAGCGTGTTCTTGAACCCGTTGCTTTCCAGCGCGTAGCGCACGACGTCGCGAATCGCTTCGTCGTCTTCGATGATGAGAATCCGGCTGTTCATTGGCATGTCCTTTCTCGTTCCCGCATAGGATGAACGAAGCAAAATTTTTCAGAAACGAAAAAAATCTCGCGTTCCCGCGCGGGAAATTCACGCGTCGTGCGAATGCCGGACGATGGCGCCGCGCTCCAGGTAAATGACGTCTTCGCAGATGTTCGTGGCGACGTCGCCGACGCGCTCCAGGTTTTTCGAAATCGTCATGCACGAAAGGTAGTATTCCGCGTATTCGGGATTTTCGGTGACGCCTTTCTGGATGAGGTCGATGTTTTTGCGGTGAAGCTCGTCGACGTCGTCGTCGCGGTCGATGATCGAGGCGGCGGCGGCGGGATCGCGGTAAGCGAAAGCGTCGAGCGAGTCCTTGAGCATGCGCGCGGCGGCGGTCGCCATCTTCGAAAAGTCGATGCGCTTTTCCGCGGGAACGCCGGTCTCGGCGACGGAGCGCGTGCGCTCGGCGATGTTGACCGCCATGTCGGCGACGCGCTCGATTTCCACGTTGATTTTCAGCACGGTGACGATCGTGCGCAGGTCCGAGGCGACGGGCTGGTAAAGCGCGAGAATCTTCAGACATTCCTCTTCGATGCGGATTTCCTCGCAGTCGATGGCGTAGTCGTTCTGCGCGACTTCGTGCGCGAGGGCGACGTCGAGCGTCGAAATGGCGCGAAGCGCGCGGCTCAGCGCGGATTCCGCCGCCGAGGTCTGCTCGGCGAGGTGGCGTTTCAGTTGGGTGATTTCTTGCGTAAAATGTTCTTTCATCGGTTTCGTTCCAAAAAAATTTTCGAGAAAAAAGCTGCGTGTTCCGCGGGAACGCTCAGCCGAAGCGTCCCGTGATGTATTCTTCCGTTTTTTTGTTCTTCGGGTTGGAGAAAATCGTCTTCGTGTCGGAGAACTCGATGATTTTCCCTTTGTAGAAGAACGCCGTGTCGTCGCTGATGCGCGCGGCCTGCTGCATGTTGTGCGTGACGATGACGATCGTGAAGCGCTCCTTCAGGCTGAGCACAAGCTCTTCGATTTTCAGCGTCGCCACGGGATCGATCGCGCTCGTCGGTTCGTCCATGAGAAGCACTTCCGGCTCGGCGGCGATGGCGCGCGCGATGCAAAGGCGCTGCTGCTGCCCGCCGGAAAGCGCAAGCCCGCTCGACGAGAGCTTGTCCTTGACTTCTTCCCAAAGCGACGCGCCGCGCAGCGCCTGCTCGACTTTGTCGGCGATTTCGCTGCGGCTTTTCTTGAAGTGCAGGCGCAGCGGGTAGGCGACGTTGTCGAAGACCGACATCGGGAACGGCGTCGGCTTCTGGAAAATCATGCCGACTTTCCGGCGCAGCTCCAGCACGTCCACGCTTTTGTCGAGAATGTTGACGCCGTCGAGCAGGATTTCCCCCTCGCAGCGCTGTTCGCGGTAGAGCTCGAAAATGCGGTTGTACGTGCGCAGATGCGTGGATTTTCCGCAGCCGGACGGACCGATGACCGCGGTGATGCGGTTGGCGGCGATGTCCATGTTGTTGTCGAAGAGCGCCTGGTGGTTTCCGTAAAAGAAATTCAGGTTCTTTGCGGAGATTTTAGGTGTCGTGTTCATTTTTTTAAGATAGGTCGGATATTTTTTCTTCGGAGTTCGGTTCCGATTTGCGGATGCGTTTTTTTCTCTCTTTGCGGGAACGCGTCCTCAGCGGGAACGCTTGCGGTCGCGGAACGCCACCCGCGTGAAGATGTTGACGGCGAGAACGACGAGCGCGATGACGAGCGCCGCGCCCCAGCCCGCCGAATGCATGGCCTCGAACGGAGAATTGGTCGCGTATTCCGTGATCAGCACGGGCATGTTCGCCGTCGGTTCCGTGAAAAATCCGGTCGGCCACGAGTCCGCGAACATCGCCGTGAACAGCAGCGGAGCCGTTTCTCCGGAAACGCGCGCGAGCGAAAGCAGCACGCCCGTAAGCAACCCGTTCTTCGCTGCGCGGCAGATGATGCACAGCGTCGTGCGCGCGCGGGACATGCCGAGCGCGAGCGCGCTCTCGCGAAGCGTGTCGGGCACCATCACGAGCATGTCTTCCGTCGTCCGCATGATGACCGGGAACATGATGATCGCGAGCGAAACCGCTCCCGCGAAGCCGGAGAAATTGCCCGTCGGGATGACCAAAATCGTGTAGACGAAAAGCCCGACGATGACGGAGGGCATCCCCATCATCACGTTCGCGCTGAAGCGGAGCGCTGCGGGAACCTTCCCCTTGCGTCCGAATTCCGCGAGAAAAATTCCCGCGGCGACGGCGAGCGGAACCGCAATCGCCGCGGCGCACGCCGTGATGAAAAGCGTCCCGAGCAGCGCGTTCGCGATGCCGGAATCCGGAATCCCGTAAGGTTTCGACGGATTCGACAAAAAGCCGAAATCTATCGCGGGAAGCCCGCGCGAAATCACCGTGCAGATGATCCACGCCATGCCGCCGACCGCGACGGCGACGGCGAAAATCGAAAAAAGCCCCACGGCGGCGTCGACCGCTTTCCGGAAAAACAGCGGGCGGCG
>DVOG01000063.1 GCA_018713755.1 Candidatus Spyradosoma merdigallinarum
ATGGACGGGCTGCGCACGAGCGGCGCGCGCTTCGCCGAAGACGCCGTCCGCCGCGGCGCCGTCGCCGTCGCGGCGCGGGAACGCCTCGCCCTGCCGCCGGACATCGCGCAAGTCGTCGTCCCCGACGTCTCCCGCGCCGTCGCGCTCGCCGCCCGCGCGTTTTTCGACGATCCCGCCGGAGCGCTGCGGCTCGTCGGCGTCACGGGAACGAACGGCAAGACCAGCGTCACGTCGCTCGTGCGCTTTCTGATGATGCGGCAGACGGACGCGCCGTGGGGGCTGATCGGCACGGTGCGCTACGAACTGGGCCGGCGCAGCGTGCCGTCCTACAAAACGACGCCGGAGTCGCTCGACCTCGCGGAGCTTTTTTCCGAAATGCGCGACGCGGGCTGCGTCGGCGCGGCGATGGAAGTGAGCTCGCACGCGATCGCGCAGAACCGCGTCTTCGGCCTGCCCTTCGCGGTGACGGCGTTCACGAACCTGACGCAGGACCACATGGACTACCACGGAAACATGGAAAATTACTTCGCCGTGAAAAGCCGCCTGTTCGACGGCTCGCAGGGCGCGTTCCCGCAGGCGGCCGTCGTCAACGCCGACGACGCGTGGGGCCGCCGCCTTCTGAAAAACTTGCCGCCGCAGACGCGCGCCGTTCCCTTCGGGCTCGACGCTCCGGCGGATTTTCGCGGAAACGCGGCGGGATTTTTCGCGGAAAACGTCGAGCTCGGCGCCGGCGGAAGCGCATTTCTCCTGCGCTGCCCGGCGGGAACGTTTCCCGTGCGGACGCGTCTGCCCGGCGACTACAACGTGAGCAACGCGCTGTGCGCGCTCGCGCTCGTCGGCGCGCTCGGCGGGAACGTCGCGCGCGCCGTCCGCGACGTCGCGGATTTTCCCGGCGTTCCCGGGCGCATGGAGCGCGTGCCGGACAACCCGTTCCCGTTCGACGTCTTCGTCGACTACGCGCACACGGACGACGCGCTGAAGAACGCTCTCGGAATGCTGAAGAAAATCGCGCGCGGCCGCGTGCTCGCCGTCTTCGGCTGCGGCGGGAACCGCGACCGCGGAAAACGCCCGAAAATGACGGACGCCGTCCAGCGGCTCGCGGACTTCACCTGGGCGACCTCCGACAACCCGCGCAAAGAGCCGCTCGAGCAGATTTTCGCCGACATGAAGGCCGGCGTCAGCGCTCCCGAAAGAATCGTCTTCGAGCCGGACCGCCGCCGCGCGATCGCCCTCGCGCTCGACGCCGCGCGCGCCGACGACTGCGTGCTCATCGCGGGAAAAGGCCACGAAACGTACCAGGAATTCGCGGACATCACGCTGCCTTTCGACGACAAGGAAACGGCGCGGGAACTGCTCGCGCTCAAAAGGTGCCGCGTCGCGGGAACGCCGCCGCAAAACTGAGCGCGCGCCGTTCTTTTTCCGCTTTTAAGCCGCGCCGTTTTTCTTTATTTTCGCTTGAAAATTTTCTTCTTTTTTTGATTCCCGCCATGAATTTTCGACGCGCCACTGTTTTTTTCCTGTCCGCCGCAACGCTGACGCCATTCCCCGCGGTTTTCGCCGAGGATTCGGGCGCGGGAACGTCCGCGACGGAAGAGCGCTGGAATCTCAGCGGGAGCGACGATTTGACGATCGCCGCGGACACGACGCTCTCCGTCGTCCAGCAAATTGACGGAGACTACGCGGGAACGCTTTCCGGAAGCGGCGTTTTCGTCAAAAAAGGCGACGCGAACCTGACGCTTGCGGGAACGGTGAGCCTTTCCGGCTCGGAGGCGATGTCCGTCGAGGAAGGCGCGCTCACGCTCACCGGAGGCATCGCGCTCCCGGAGAGACAGTTCGCGATTAAGGTTTCCGAGGCGGGAACGCTCGTGCTCGCGCCGGCGGACGCGGACGCGACGGCGCAGCTCGTCGTCTCCGGCGAAGGGACGATCGTCAGCACGGGGACGGCGCACGCGGAAAGCCTCGCGGGCGGCACGCTCAGCGTCAACGCGGGAACGCTCGCCGTGCAGAACGCGACGGCGTTCGACGAAATCCGCGTGCTTGCCGGCGCGACGCTGCAGGTCGGCACGGGAACGGCGGCGTCCCAGGCGCAGCTTTCCGGGAACGTTTCTCTCGAAAAAGACGCGTCGCTCGTCTTCAACCGCTCCGACAACAGCAGCATCCGCTACGACGGGGAAATTTCCGGGCAAGGCGACGTCGCCTTCAGCGGATCGAGCGCCGTGTTTTTCGCCGGAGGCGCGGACCAGACCTACACGGGAACGACGACCGTCAACGCCGGCGGCATGATTTTCGAACGCGCGACGCAGACGGGCAGCGACGGGAACGAATATTACGACCCCGACGCGAAGGCCGCGACGCTTTCGTCGGCGCAGATCTCCGTCAACGGCGGGAACGGCGCCGTCTTCGGCGGGCACGTCACGGCGAAAGGCGACGTTTCCGTGAACGGCACGGCGTTTTCCTCCGTTTCCGACTGGGAAAGCAAAATCGGAGAAAACACCTTCGGAGCCTGGCACTACGGCGCGGGAACGCTCTACGCGGGCACGGGGCAAACGCTGACGATCGAAGGCAATTTGAAAATCGCGGAAACGGAGCTGGAAATTTGGTTCCCGTCGGAAACGACTTACGACTACGCCGGCAACTCCGGCGGCGCGATGCGCGTCGAATTCGGCGCGCTCGGCGCGGGAAAAGTCGTCGCGCTCGGGAACGTCGAGCTCGGCGGCACGCTGATTCTCGCCGGCGCGGAAGGCCTCGAGCCCGGGCAAAGCGCCGTGATTTTCGAGTCCGATCCCGAAAAGACTTCCGGCGCGTTCAGCAGCGTCGCCTACGGCTCGGACAACGTCGTGCTGCTGCTGCCCGGCGTCGGCGGTATCCGGGAAGGACAGCTCGGCATGGCGACGACGGAAAACCGCAACGTGCGGGAACGCGCTTCGTTCGAGGAACACGAAGGCGCGGGCGAATTCGTCGATTATCTCGTTTCGCAGGCGGACGGCATGAACAAGGTCGCGCAGGCCGTCGCGCTCGCCGGGAGCGACGCCGTGACGGACGTCGTGAACAACTTTTCCCCGCTCGCGTATTCCGCGTTCGCGGAAACGGCGATGCATCAGTCCGACGCGGAATGGACCATGATTCTGCACGAGATTTCCCGCGCGCGGGAACACCGCCCGGAATCGGAAGACGGCGTGCGCGTTCCCGCGAATTTCACGTTTTTCTCCGGCCTGCTCACGGACATCATCGACCACGAGGGCGGCGAAAAGCAGCCCGTCTACGACTTCAATTCCATCGGCGTCTACGCCGGCGGGCACACCTGGCTGGACGACGAGCGCATCGCCGGCTTCTCCGTCGGCGTCCACCGCAGCTCCGCGCAGCCGCACGGCGACGGCGGCTCGCTGGACGACTCCGCGCTGCGCGCGAAAATCTTCGCCGTCTTCGCGCCGAAATTCTCCGAGTGGTTCCTGACGCTCGGCGGGACCGTCGGTCTGCACTACTACGACGCGGAAAGAAACACGCTGCTCGGCGAAAACTCGGGAACGACGGACGGCGTCGACGCCGGGCTTTTCCTCGCGTTCAACTATCGGGAAAAAATCGCCGACGGGCTTTACTTCACGCCGCACCTGCGCCTCGAATATAACTTCTCCTACGTCGGCGGATTCGAGGAACACGGCACGGCAAGCCGGCTGGATCTTCGCCGCATCACGACGAACACGTACCGCGCGCGCGCCGGCGCCGGCTTCGAATACCGCCCGACCGCGGAAAAGCTTTTCGGGATCGATTTCGGCTTCGTCGCGAATTTCGGCGAACGTCCGCGCATCGTTTCCGAATTCGCCGAATACGAGAACTCGCGCACGACGGTCAAAGGCACGCTCGGCGAATCCATGCTTTTCGAAATCGCGCCGCGCGTCGGACTCGATCTCGGAAACGGCTGGTCGGCCGACGCCGTCTACCGCGCGCAATGCTCGTTCGAAGGAAGCTTCGGGCAAGCGTTCAGCATCGGCTTCAGCAAGGAATTCTGACGAGGATCATGCCGGGAAACGACGGGAACACGGACGCGCGTCTGCGGGAACTGGAAATCAAGTTCACGTTCCTCGACGATTTCGTCTCCGAACAGAACAAAACGCTGACGGAGCTTCTGCGGGAAAACGACCGCCTGAAGCGCGCGCTTCGCTCGCTCGCGGAAAAAATCGAAACGCTCGACGGGAACGGCAACGTGCCGCCCGCGAACGAAAAGCCTCCGCACTGGTGAACGTGCGCGCCGCCGCGTTCCCGCGAAAAGCCGGCGTATCCGAAATTTCATGACGCTTCCCTTCTGTCCGACGAAACGCTTCTTTTTTCTTTTCCCATGAACGGTTTCCGCTTCGAAAAAACTCCGCAGGCGCTGTTCCTCGACCGCGACGGAACGCTCATCTTCGACAAGGACTACCTGCACGATCCGGAAAAAGTGGAGCTCGTCGCGGGAACGCGCGAAGCCGTGCGCCGCGCGCTCGACGCCGGCTGCCTGCTTTTCCTGCTGACGAATCAGAGCGGCGTCGGACGCGGGTTTTTCACGATGCGCGACTACGAGGCCTGCCACCGCCGCCTCGTCGAGCTGCTCGGCATCCGCGCGGAAGATTTCGCCGCGTGCGGCGTCGCGCCGGAAGCGCCGGACGCCCCTTCCCGCTACCGCAAACCTTCGCCGGCGTTCGTCCTCGAACAGCTCGCGGCGTTCCCGCGGCTCGATCCCGCGCGCTGCTGGATGGTGGGCGACAGAAAATCCGACTGGCAAACGGGGCTCAACGCGGGCATCCGCTCCGCCGCCGTCGCGACGGGAAAGCCGATCGACGACGACGCGCGCGCGTTCCTGCGCGGGAACGCCGTTCCGCTTTTCGAAAATTTCGCGGCGTTCGCCGACGCCGCTTTCGGCGGGAAAAATCAGACGCCCGCGGGATAAGTTTCTTCGGAAAAATCGAGCGCGGCGAGCTTGTCTTTTTCGAGCTGCGCCTTCAGCGCGCCGATGCCGTCGAAGCGCGTTTCGGGCCGCACGAAGCGGAGCCATTCGACGCGGATGAAATCGCCGTAAGTCGGCGCGGAAACGCCGGAGGGAACGTCGGGCAAATGCGTTTCGAGCAGCGGCGCGGGAACGCCGTCGCGCTCGACGGTCGGCCGCACGCCGTAATTGGCGATGCCGCGGAAAACTTTTCCCGAGGCGGGAACGCGCAGCCGCACGACGTAAACGCCGTAGCGCGGGCGAAGCTCCGGCGACCACGCGAGATTCAACGTCGGAAAGCCGATCGTGCGCCCGAGGCGGTTGCCGGGAACGACGACGCCGCCGCACGCGTAAGGCGCGCCGAGCATCGCGTCGGCGTCCTCGATTTCGCCGCGCGCCAGCGCTTCGCGGATGCGGGAACTGGAAATGCGCTCGCCGCCGAAGCTGACCGGCGGCACGGCAAACGCTTCCGCGCCGCAGGCGTTCCCGGCGCGTTTCAGCAGAGCGACGTCGCCGCGGCGCCCGGCGCCGAAACGGAAATTTTCTCCGACGTAGACGCCGCGCAGCGCGGGAATTTTTTCCTTCAGAAAACGCAGAAAATCCTCCGCCTCAATGGAGGCGAAAGCTTCCGAAAAAGGTTCGTGGACGGCGAAGTCGAGCCCGTCGGCGGCGAAGAGCTCGTCTTTGCGTTCCCGAGGAAAAATCAGCTTCACGGCGTCGTTCCCGCGGAAAAAGACTTCGGGATGCGGCCGGAACGTCAGCGCGCCGACGATGCCGCCGTCCTCCGCTGCGCGGCGTTTCGCCTCGGCGAAAACGGCGCGATGCCCGCGGTGATAGCCGTCGTAGTTGCCGATGCCGAGATGCACGGGGCGCGTCGGCGGGAACGCCGCCGGCAGCATTTCCAGGGAAGAAAGGCTGCGGAAGCGGGAACTCGGAGCGGCAGGCATGCGTTTTCTCTTTTTCGAAGAAAGTTCGTCAGTCCAAATACGGCGAATATTCCGGAATGATGCGGCGGATGTCCTGCTTGATTTCGTTGCGCGATTCCTTTTTCGCGATCTCGCGCAGCGCGGCGAGCAGATCCGGGAGCTTCTCGTAATCCATCGGCTCGGAAATGAAGCGGGCGATGCGCGGATGCCCGGACGGCTCGAATTCCTCGCCTTCCGTCTTGAGTTCTTCGAAAAGCTTTTCGCCGGGACGCAAGCCGGTGATTTTGATGTCGATGTCGATTCCCGGACGCATGCCGCAGAGGCGGATCAGGTGGCGCGCCACGTCGATGATTTTCACGGGATCGCCCATGTTGAGCACGTAAATGCTCCCGCCCTTGCCGATGACCGCCGTCTGCAGAACGAGGCCGACGGCCTCGGGAATCGTCATGAAATAGCGCTTGATTTCCGGGTGCGTCACCGTCACGGGACCGCCCTCGGCTATCTGCCGCTTGAAAAGAGGAATCACGCTGCCGGACGAACCGAGCACGTTCCCGAAGCGCACCGCCATGAAGCGCGTCGCGTTCCCGGGACGGCGCGAATTCGCCTGAAGGATGATTTCGGCGAGACGCTTGGACGCGCCCATCGCGTTCGTCGGGTTGATCGCCTTATCCGTGGAGATCAGCACGAAGGCGTCCGTCCCGTAATCCGAGGCGAGTTCGAGCAGGCCCGCCGTGCCGAGCGCGTTGTTCTTGATCGCCTCGCCGGGCTGGCTTTCCATCATCGGCACGTGCTTGTGCGCCGCCGCATGAAAAACGAATTCCGGGCGGAACTTTTCGAAAATCTGCTTCATGCGCTCGCGGTCCGTGATGTCCGCAATCAGCGGAATGACGACGCCGCCGAATCCGCGCCGAATCAGATCCTGCTCGATTTGGTAAAGCAGCACTTCGCACTGTTCGACGAGCAGCAGCTGCGCGGGAGCGCTCGCCGCGACCTGGCGGCAAATTTCGCTCCCGATGGAGCCGCCCGCTCCCGTGACCATCACGCGCCGCCCGAAAAGCATGTCCACGATGGCGGAACGGTCAAGATGCGTCGGCGGCCGATCCAGCAAATCTTCGAGCGCGACTTCCCGCATGTCCGAAACGACGGCGCGCCCGGACACCAGATCTTCGACGCCGGGAACGCGCTTGACGTCGAGCCCGGCCTTCTTCGCGAGCTCCGTCACCTCGCGGGAACGGCGCACGCTCGACGTCGGCGCGGCCAAAATCAGCTCCGTCACGCCGTAGCCGTCGCGCAGCGCGGACAAATCGTCCGGCGTGGAAAAAACGGGAAGCCCCACGACCAGCATTCCGTTTTTTTCCGGATCGTCGTCGATGAAGAACATCGGTTTTTTTCCGAAACCCGGACGCGCCTTGAGCGTCGTCGCCAAACTGGAACCGGCGTCGCCCGCGCCGAAAATCGCGACGCGCGTCCGTTGCGCTTCCTCCGGCGCGTCGCCCGGGTCTTTCTTGCGCTCCCACAGCAGCCGCGCGACGACGCGAACGGCGCAAACCGAGAACAGCGCGAGAAAATAATTGATGACCAGAGCGCTCGCGTGAACGCCGGAATTGATGACGTCCAAACGCAGCAGCACGAAACGCGCGCCGAAAAACATCACGGCGAAGCAGATCGTCATGGCGACGCCGATGCGCGCCAGCTCCGGAATGCGGAAATAGGCGAAAACGCTTCTGAACCAGCCGGAAAAATACAGCGCCGCCAGCTGCAGCGGAACGACGCAGAGCGCGACGAGCGGGATGCGGGAACGAATGTTCTCGGGAACGCCTTCCGGAAGTCCGGGGAAAATCCAGCGGCAGTCGGACCGCAGGAAAAATTCGAATTCGTAGGAAAGCCACAGCACGACCGCCAGCAGCGCGGCGAAAAACACGCCGCGTTTCAAGTTTCTGCGCCAGCCGTTCCCGCCGCGCAGCAGCAAAGGATTCTTCGTATGCATGTATCGCGTCTCAGCCGTCATAATACCCCCCCGTTTCGAGCGGAGGCTTCTTCCGTCTTGTTGCAAAGATGAGTTTTCTTAGACATGGTCTTAGGCAGAGTTTGGAATTTTACCGCGATTCGTCCGCGTTCTTCAAGGAGAAAGCTCGGAGCTTGACAGGCACTCCGTTTGCGCGGATTCTTTGCGGGAACGCCGCCTTTTCTTTCATGCTCACCCTGCTGCAACGCCATTTCCGAAAGCTGCGCCGTCGCGGGATTGCCGTTTCCGCGATCGCGGCGGCGGCGGCGTTCGCGCTGACGCTGTTCTGGCTCACGTCCGTCGTTCCCAATCGCGAACGTTTCACGCTGTATTTCAGCTCGAACGTCCACGGGCTTTCCGCCGGCGCGCCCGTCGTGATGAGCGGGCAAACAATCGGGCAAGTGGACGACATTCGCGTCTGCGCCGTTCCCGCCGGGAACGCGCGGAAATATTACGCGGCGGTCACGATTACGCTCGACGGGCACCGCCTGCGCGAACGCGGCCTTCTGCAGAAAGAAGAAACGCTCCGCGACGCGCTCCCGTCGCTGATCGGCGCCGGGCTGCGCGGCAAACTGCTCATGCCCTCGCTGCTCGCGAACGGGCTGTGCGTCAGCCTCTATTTTTCTCCGGACGAACCGGCGTCGCGCGCCGCGCCGCCGAACGCGGATTTCCCGGAAATCCCGACGAACTACACGTCGTCTTCGGAGTTCGTCGACCGCGCGAACGCTTTCATCGAAACGCGAAATCTTTACGAAGCGGCGAGAAAAATCCGGGATCTCGCCGCCGTCGCCGATGCCTTCGAAGCCGCGGCGCAGACTTTCGACGGGGAGAAAACCAACGCCGAAATTCTGCGGGCGCTGGAACGCGCGAACGCGGCGCTTTCCCCGGACGCGGCGCGGCGGGAACTCGAAAGCCTCAACGACGCGCTCGCCGCGATCTGCGACGGGCTCGAAAGCGACGCGCGGATTCCCGCGGAGCAGGCGCAGCGCGCGGCGGCCTCGCTGAAAAAAATGACGGAAATGCTGCGCGAGCTTCGCGGCAGCGCCCGCGCGATTCAAGAGCAGATTTCCCCCGAAAATCTCGAAATCCGGCGGCGCATGCTGCGTGAAATGCAGAATCAGTACGCGCCGCTGATCGACGCGGCGAAAGGCCTTTTCCTTTAACCGCCGCGGGAACGCCGCAGTTTCCCGACAAGCGCCGCGAATCCGTCCGGCAACGGCGCGACGATTTCCGCGCCGTTCTCGGCCGGCGCGCCGGCGGGAACGGAAATCCGCTCCAAATGAAGGCAAGGCGGCGCGTAAAGCGGGCGCTCTTCGCCTTTGTTCAACCGGCCTTTTCGGCTGAGTTCCGCGT
>DVOG01000064.1 GCA_018713755.1 Candidatus Spyradosoma merdigallinarum
CCGCGGAAATCCTGCCGCTCGGCGCGGGAACGGAAGCCGCGCTCGACGCCTTCGAAGCCGTCCGCGCCAAAATCGACGACTTTTTCGCGCGCGTGCGGCTGGCGGGCTTCGACGCCTCTTCCGCGGGAACGCTCAATCCTTCCTCGGCGGATTTCGCCGCGCTCGCGGGCGCGGACATTTCCGCCGACGCCTCGCGCGCGTTCCCGATTTCCCGCATCGCCGCGCCGGAGGGCGAGCCGCGCCTCCCGTTGCGCGCCGGCGTCAATCCCGCCTGGGTCGGCGCGCTCGACGCGTTCGTCGAAAAAGCGCTCGTTCCCGCGGCGGAAAAAATCGGCGGCGTTCCCGGAGAAGCGCCGGCGGAGCTGAGCGCTTCGCAGTGGGAAAAAATTTGCGCGCTGTTCGCGCCTTGCGAAGCGTGGCGCGCGTCGAAACCGGGAACCGGCGCCGCGGCGCTTTCCGTCGAACGCCTGCGCGAAATCGTCGCCGGGAATTTCCCGGAAGCGCTCGCGCCGCTGTTCGAAAAGGACGAAGCGGAAAAGCCGCTGCGCGCCGAGCTCGCCGAAGCGGAGCGTTTTTGCCGCTTCACGCGCGACTTGGCGCGCGTGCTCCGCAACTTCGTCTCGTTCGCGGAATTTTACAAGCGCAGCGCGGACGACACGGCGTTCCTCGTCGGCAAGCTTTACATGGATCAGCGCACTTGCTCGCTGTGCGTGCGCGTGGCGGGCGATCCCGCGGCGCACGCCGCGCTCGCCGCGAAGTCGAACTGCTGCCTCGCTTACTGCGAGTGCGTGCGCGGGAACGAGAAAATGACCGTCGCGGCGATGTTCGGCGACGGCGACGCGCTCTCGCTCTACGTCGGGCGCAACGGCGTTTTCTATGACAAGAAAGGGAACGACTGGGACGCGAAGATCGTCCGCATCGTCGAAAATCCGATTTCCGTGCGGCAGGCGTTCTGGACGCCTTACCGCAAGTTCGCGAAATTCATCGAAACGCAGGTCGAAAGCTTCGCCGCGGCGCGCGAAAAGAAGGCGGACGAGACGCTCGCCGGCTCCGCGGCCGCCGTTCCCGCGGCGGTAAAGCCCGGCGCGAAGCCCGCGTTCGACGTCGCGAAGTTCGCCGGGATTTTCGCGGCGATCGGCCTGGCGCTCGGCGCGATCGGCGCGGCGCTGTCCGTGGCGCTGACGGGATTCCTTTCGCTTGCGCCGTGGCAGATGGCGCTGGTCGTCGTCGGCATCATTGCGCTGATTTCCGCGCCGTCGATGCTGCTCGCGGCGATGAAGCTGCGGCGGCGTTCGCTGGGACCGATTCTCGAAGCGGGCGGCTGGGCGATCAACGGGAACGTGAAAATCGGGATCCCGCTCGCGAAGGCGTTCACGGACATGCCGAAAAAGCCGGCGGGATCGCGGACGTCGGGCATCGATCCGTATCAGGAAAAATCGTTCCCGACGGGCAAGATGATTGCGGCGGCGGTCGTCGTCGTCGCGTTGCTCGCCGTTGTCGCGCTGTGGTCTTTCTGCTCCGGCGGCGAAGAGTGCGTCTCCGCCGCGCCGGAAAGTGCGGAAGCCGCCGTTCCCGCCGCGGAAGCGTCCGCCGCGCCGGAAACCGTTCCCGCGGCGGACGGGAACGCCGCCTGATTTTTCTTGGAGGCGAGAAAAAAAAATTGCGCATTCCCGCAGACGGACCTACCATGAGATTCCTTCAAAATCATGACTATGCTTAAAAAAATCTCGATCTCGATGTTCGCGCTCAGCGCGCTCTCTTCATCGGTTTTCGCTCAGGAGGCGGACCTTCCTTACACGGCGACCGCCGACGGGAAAACGTTGACGTTCAGAGAAGACCACAATGCCGCCGGCGGGCATGACTACTACAATTACACTTACACGAACGAGGTCGGTGAGACGCTCAACGATCTGACGATTGAGGCGACCAAGCCGGATTCGGTTTTCTGGATTGGATTCGGCATCACCAATCTCGGGACGATTTCGGGAACGTCTTCGATCACGGCGAACGGCGTCGACGGTTTCACGCTCACCAACAACGGGACGATTTCCGGTACGCTGACGCTGAAAGGCGAAAACGGCGCGCTTCCTTATCTGCAGGTCGGAGCCGGCACGGTTTTCTCCGCGGGAACGAGCATCGTGCTCGCCGGCGGCGTCGTCACGTTCGACAATACGGATGCTTCCGTCGTTTGGAACGTCACGGAGGAGACGCTGGGCACGGCGCTTTTCTCGGGATCGGGCTACATCACGCGGTTCTCCAACCTTTCGCTGACGCTGAACTTCGATTCCGTGGCCACGATGAACAAGGCGGCTTCGCTCAAGCTGTTCGCCGACGACGCAAGTTTCAAGACGAAGCCGAATGACGGCGCGACCGTCGTCGCGGATCTCGACGAGGTCGCGATTCAGATTGACGGGAGCGCCACCGGCTACACCGGAAGCTTTTCTTCCGATAAGGGCGGATTCGTCATTCCCGAACCGTCGGCGTTCGGCTTGATCGCGGGCGCGTTCGCGCTGGCGCTCGCCGCGTCGCGCCGCCGCAGAAACGCGTGAAGCCTCGCGTTCTGAAAAAAAACGTTCCCGCGCGGAATTTTCCGGCGGGAACGTTTTTTTTTGCGGGAACGGCGGTTCAGGAACGCACGAACATCCAAACGGCGAAAAAAATCACGCCGAGGACGACGACGGCGCAGCCGATGAGGTCCCTTTTCTCCTGCCGCTTAATTTCCGCGAGGCGGCGGCGGGCTTCCTCCCGCTTTTCTATGCGCTTTATCGGATCGGCCGGGAACTTCCATCGGCTGTTTTGCCCGAGGCCGTCGCAAAGGAAGTAATAATTTTCCCCGTTGAAGGAAAACGCGGTGCGCATCACGGGAACGAGGACGCTGAGAATGTCGTTCGGCGGCGATTCGTCGAGGACGCACCGAAAGTCGCTGACGTCCGAAACGGAAACGCCGAGCAGGCGCTCGGCGTCTTCGCGTATGTAGGCCTCATGATCCTGATTGATTTTTTCCTGGATGCCGGGAAGCACGTGTTTTTCCCAGACGAAATCCGTCGGCAGCTCGGCTCTGAACACGGCGCATTCCGGCGCGGGAGCGACGCCGGGAACGAAGAGCTCCGCGGTTTTCGCTTCATAGCGGAAGTCGTCCACGCATTCGAAAACGCCTTCGGGAAGGCGGTCTTTTTCGAGCGCGGGAACGCAGGAGGCGAAATTCGCCTTGGCGCCCGCGCTGTAAGGCAAATCGCGAAACGGGCTCGGCAGTCTGCCGTTCCCGCCGGGACGCGTGCCGCTGATTTTGCAGGAGCACGATCCCGTTTTGCAACCGCGGAAGGTAGGCTACGACGTAAAATGCCGAGATTTCGCCGAACTGCGCCGCGGTGCGGACTTTTTCCCCGTAGGCTTTCGAAAACTCTTTCCAGAACACCGCGTTGAAGCGCTCGAAAAACTGTTCGCGGGAAACGGAAAAGGGGAAAATGCGCTCCGGCGCGGGAATGTCGGGATTTTGCGCGGCGCCGACGATCTGGAAGATTTTGTCGCAGTTAGGGCAGCGGCAGGCGACGGCGAAGGGGTTGAAGCTGCTGATCGTCGCGCCGCAGTTCGGGCACTTGATTTCGTGAAGCGTGATGCGTTCGCTCGTCATGATTTTCTTCGGGAGACTTTCAGCGCGCGGCGTTTCCGCGGGCCGCGTTCACGCGCTGCGCGGCGAGCAGCGCGGCTTGTTTCAGGGAATCGAGCGCGTCCGGAGCGGCCGCATCGGGCGCGTCGGAAAAGGCGTCCAGCGCGGCGGAGACGGAACGGAGCTCCGCGGCGAGGGCGTCGGACAGCGCGGGAACGTCGGAGAATTCCGTCGCGGGAATGCGCTTCGCGGCGTCGAGGAAAACCGTGAGCGCGCGTTCCGCCGCCAGCTTCTTTTCCGCGGAAAGGTTTTTCTTTCCGCCCGCGGCGGCGCGAAATGCGGCCTCAAGCGGCGGGAACGCCGTCGCCTCTCGCTTTTTCTCGACGCGGACGTCCTGCCGCGCCTGGGCTTCGGTCAGCGCTCCCGCGCCTTGCAGCATGTAAAGGATTTTCGCTCCGTGCCACGCGCACAGCAGCGCAATCGCCGCGCCGTACCATTTCAGTTCGAGCGTTTCTCCGAGCATGGACCGCGCGACGTTGAAGACGACGGCGACGGCGAGCCCCGTCACGGCGAAGCGGACGGCCTGATGCGCGACGGCGATGTGCTGCGCCGTGAAGAAGCGCTTGCGGCGCAGCGCGGAAACGGCGCCGACGGCGAGCGTTTCCAGCAGGAGCAGCCAGACGAAATTCATCGCGAAAAGGACGGCGGACGGGCCGTCTTCCGGGAAAACCAGGAACAGTAACGTCGCGAGCGTCGCGACGACGAGGAGCAGCCAGACGCGGGCGGAGGTTTTGTTGAAAAGCAAGCCGTTGCGGGCGGCGGTTCGGATGAGAATTTTCTTTTCCATGGAGGTGCGTTTCCTTTCTGCGCGGCGGTTATTTCTTATCGGAGAACAGCGGGGCGAAAGCGGGATCGGCCGATGCGGGAATCCAGTTCGGCGTTCCCGCGCGCCAGATGAGCGCGCCCGCGCCGAGAGCGCCGCGGCGGATTTCTTCCGCGATGCGCTCCTGCGGGAACGGGCCCGTCGGCGCGTTCCCGACGGCGACGAAGTATTCCGGCGCGGCGGCGGGCTGCGGCGGGAGCGGCGGCGGAGCGGAAGGAATCGGCGGAGGCGTTCCCGCCGCCGGCGCGAGCGGATTTTGCGGGAACGCGCCGCGCATCATTTCGCCGAACATCGCGCCCATCGGCATTCCCGCGCCGAGCCCGATGCCGGCGCCCATGAGCGTTCCCGCGCCTTCGTTGCCCGCGGCTTTTTCCATGATGCCGAAGCGGCGCTCCGTCGGGTAATCCACGCCGAGGCGCGCGAGGCGGCGCGCTTCCGCCGTTCCCGCGCGTTCCTGCTCGACGATTTGCCGGTAGTCGTCGCTTTCCGCGCCGCGGATTTCGAAGCGCGTGAATTCGATGCCGTAAAGCTCGCCGATTTCCGCGTTGAGCGTTTCGCGCACAATCGCCTGCATTTCCGCGAGCTCCGTCTGAAAGCGCAGCAGCGTGCCGGCGCGGGAAAACGCTTGAACCGCCGCCGTGCGAATCGGCGTCGTCATCCACGCTTTGATTTTTTCGGAGACGTCCGCCGCCGTGAACGCGCTCGCCGTGCCGACGAATTTGTCCAGAAAAACTTCGGGGCGCGAAATTTTCATGACGGCCGCGCCGTTGAGCGCGACGCTTATCGTCTGCGCGTAATCTTCGTCGCGCACCATGACGCGGACGCCCCAGAGCAGGTTGTTTTCGACTTCCGTGCTGACGAACCAGACGGAAACGGGGTAGGTCGTGTCGCCGCCGGTCGTGTCGCTCAGCAGCCTGGTCAGCACGGGAATGTTCGACGATTCGTCGCAGGCGAAGCGTCCGGGCGGAATCAGCGCTTCGCGGACGCCGCTGATGTAGAGCGCGGCGCGCTGCGTTTCGTGGACGACGATGACGGCGCCGCGGACGATCCCGTCGTAGTCGTATTTCTGGACGAGAAGGCTCGTGTCCTGCGCCGCGCAGGAAATGAGCTTTCCGAGGACACCGCCGGGCGCGTTCGATGTCTGGACGTTCATGCTCATAAGAAGGAAAGAGTTAAAAAAAAAGCATTATCGGGCGTTCCCGCAGGCGAGTCAAGCGCGGGAACGAAGGCGTTTCGCGCCGCGGAAACGACGAAATTTTCGCGGAATCAAGAAAAAAATGCATTTTCTTGCAAAAAACGCTTGCATATGCCTGCGGAAAAGTTATTAATAGCCGTTCCTATTCATTCAAATTTCCAGTTTAGCTTCCATGCCGACTATCAATCAACTCGTCCGCAAGCCGCGGAACAAAGCCACCGTCAAGTCGAAATCGCCCGCCTTGAACTGCTCTCCGTTCAAGCGCGGCGTGTGCATCCAGGTCATGACCCGCACGCCGAAAAAGCCGAATTCGGCTCAGCGCAAAGTGGCGAAGGTGCGCCTCACGTCGGGCGTGGAAGTCATTTCCTACATTCCGGACGAAGGGCACAAGCTGCAGGAGCACAGCGTGGTGCTCGTGCGCGGCGGGCGCGTGAAGGACTTGCCCGGCGTGCGTTACCACATCGTCCGCGGCCCGCTGGACTGCGCCGGCGTCGAAAAGCGCCGCCGCAGCCGTTCGAAATACGGCGTGAAGCGTCCGAAGGCCGGCAAGTAATTTTTTCAGATTCATAAGGAACACGAACATGTCTCGTCGTCGTCGAGCCAACAAGAATCCGCACAAGCCGGATTCCCGCTACAACAGCCCGCTGGTGAGCCAGCTGATCAACGTCGTCATGAAGAACGGCAAGAAGACGGTCGCGCAGCGCATCGTCTACGGCGCGATTGAGCGCGTCAGCGAAAAGCTTGAAAAGGGCGATCCGATGGAACTTCTTCTGGGCGCGCTGGAAAACTGCCGTCCGAAGCTGGAAGTCAAGAGCCGCCGCGTCGGTGGGGCGACCTATCAGGTTCCCGTGGAAATTTCTCATGACCGCCAGACGAGCATGGCGTTCCGCTGGCTCGTGAACGCCGCCGCCGGCCGCAAAGGGCAGCCGATGGTGGAGTCGCTCGCCGCGGAATTCATCGACGCTTACAACAACACGGGAACGGTGGTCAAGAAGCGCGAAGAAACGCACAAGATGGCGCAGGCGAACCGCGCGTTCGCGCATCTGCGTTGGGGCAACAACTGATTTTTTGAAAAGCTGTTACCGCTATGGCACTTTCCGGCAAAAACTCCCCTTCCCGCGGCACGCCGCTCGAATACACGCGAAACTTCGGCATCGCCGCGCACATTGACGCGGGGAAAACGACGACGTCCGAGCGCATTCTTTTCTATGCGGGCGTCATTCACAAAACCGGCGAAGTTCACGAAGGCGCCGCGACGACGGACTGGATGGAGCAGGAACAGGAGCGCGGAATCACGATTACGTCCGCGGCGATTTCCTGCGGGTGGACGACGGCGGACGGACCTTTCGCCAAGATTCCGCATCGCCTGAACGTCATCGACACGCCCGGCCACGTCGACTTCACGGCGGAAGTCGAGCGCTCGCTCCGCGTTCTCGACGGCGCGGTCGCCGTTTTCTGCGCGGTCGCCGGCGTTCAGCCGCAGTCCGAAACGGTTTGGCGCCAGATGAACAAATACAACGTTCCGCGCGTCGCCTACATCAACAAGATGGACCGCACGGGAGCGGATTTCTTCAACGCCGTCAAGGGCATTCGCGAAAAGCTTCGCGGGAACGCGCATCCTCTTTACATCCCCATCGGCGCGGGCGAAACGTTCACGGGGCTCGTCGACCTCGTCAAGGGTTGCGCCTACGTTTACGACGAAAGCGACCCGAAGGGCATGAAATACGCCAAGACGGACGTTCCCGCGGACCTCAAGGCGGATTATGAAAAATATCGCGAATCTCTGATCGAGGCCGTTTCCGATTTCGACGACACGATTGCGGAAAAATACCTCGAAGGGCAGGAAATTTCCTCGGACGAGCTTCGCGTCGCCATCCGCAAAGCGACGCTCTCGCTGGACTTCGTCGGCGTGATTCCGGGCTCGTCCTTCAAGAACAAGGGCGTCCAGATGGTGCTCGACGCCGTCGTCGACTACCTCCCGTCCCCGCTCGACCTGCCGCCGATGAAGGCGTTCAAGGACGACGGCGAAACGGAAACGGGCGTCGAACCCGACGACAACGCGAAGCCGGTCGGCCTGTGCTTCAAACTGTGGTCCGACCCGTACGTCGGCCAGCTCGTGTTCTTCCGCCTCTACCGCGGCACGCTGAAGAAGGGCGACTCGCTCTATAATCCGCGCACGCGCAAGGCGGAACGCGTTTCCCGCCTCATGATCATGAAGGCGATGGACCGCGAAGAAATCGACACGGCGTATTCCGGAGACATCTGCGCGCTGATCGGCCCGAAAGAAATCGTCACCGGCGACACGCTCTGCGCTCGCGAAGACGACCTCGTGCTCGAGCCGCCGTCGTTCCCGGAACCGGTCATTTCCATGTCCATCGAACCGGCGACGAAAGCGGACCAGGAAAAGCTTTCCATCGGCCTGCAGCGCCTCGCGCAGGAAGACCCGACGTTCCGCGTCTCTTCCGACCAGGAAACCGGTCAGACGATCATTTCCGGGATGGGCGAACTTCACCTCGACATCATCGTCGACCGCCTCCGCCGCGAATTCAAAGTCGACGCGAAGGCCGGCCGCCCGCAGATTTCCTATCGTGAAACGATCACCGCTCCCGCCGACGGCGAGGGCAAGTTCGTCCGTCAGTCCGGCGGCCGCGGTCAGTACGGCCACGCGGTCATCAAGATCGAGCCGAATCCGGGCAAGGGCATCGAGGTCCTCAACGAAATCGTCGGCGGCGTCATTCCGAAGGAATACATCAAGCCGACCATCGAAGGGATTCAGGAAGCGGCGAACAACGGCACGATCGCCGGCTACCCGGTCATCGACTTCAAGGCGCACATCGTTTTCGGTTCGTACCACGAAGTCGACTCGAACGAAATGGCGTTCCGCATGGCGGGCATCTTCGCGCTGAAAGACGCGATGAAGAAGGCGTCCCCGATTCTGCTCGAGCCGATTACCAAGGTTGAGGTCGTCACGCCCGAAGAATATCAGGGCGACATCATGGGCGACCTGAATCGCCGCCGCGGTCAGATTCAGAACATGGAGACGAAGAACGGCATCTGCACCATCGACGCGTTCGTTCCGCTTCAGACGATGTTCGGCTACGCGACGGACGTCCGTTCCCTCTCCAAGGGGCGCGCGTCCTACACGATGGAACCCGACCACTTCGAGCAGGTTCCCGCGAACGTCCTCAAGGAAATCGTCGAAACCGCTTCCCGCGCGCCGGCTCGTTCGTAAGCGCGGGAACAAGCAACAATCTTTACAAAAACGCAATATCATGAGCGCTCAAAAAATCCGCATCAAACTGAAAGGCTTTGACTATCGAGTCATTGATCAATCGGCGGGCGACATCGTTGAAACCGCAAAGCGCACCGGGGCCCGCGTCGCGGGACCGGTTCCGCTTCCCACGGAAATCGAACGCTGGACGGTCAACCGTTCGCCGCACGGCGACAAGAAATCGATGGATCAATTCGAACAGCGCACGCACAAGCGCCTGATCGACATCATCGGGCCGACGGCTCAGACCGTCGACGAACTGAAAAAGCTGAACCTTCCCGCGGGCGTGGACATTTCCATCAACGTCTGAAACCCGTTAAACCGATTAAACACAAACCGTTCTGTTTCGTTTGTTCGGATTGCGTTAGGTCTGTAAGAGAATCTGATAAACACATACTGATTTGTGCAGCCTAAAGCAGGTCTGTGAAAACGGAATCAAACTCCACCTGCCTCTTAGCAATGAAATTACAACTGATTGGCAAAAAAATTGGGATGACCCAAATCTACGACGGGAACAACACGCTCGTTCCCGTGACCGTAGTGCAGGCCGGTCCCTGTCCGGTAGTCCAAGTCAAGACCGCAGAGTCTGACGGCTACAACGCCGTTCAAATTGCCTACGGCGCTCAGAAAAAACAACGCCTGACCAAACCGGTCCAAGGCCACTTCGAAAAAGCGGGCATCGACCCGCACGCCGTGCTCGGAGAAATCCGCTTCGACGACAAGGCGCCCGAATACAAAGTCGGCGACGTGCTCACGGTCGCGACTTTCAAGGAAGGGCAGATCGTCGACGTCATCGGCACGACGAAAGGGCGCGGCTTCCAGGGGAACGTCAAGCGCCACAACCAGGCGGGGCAGCCCGACTCCCACGGGCACATGATGCACCGACGCCCGGGTTCCATCGGGATGCGCCAGACGCCGGGCCACGTCTTCAAAGGCAAGGCGATGCCCGGTCACATGGGGCAAGTGCGCCGCACCGTTCAGAACCTGACGGTTGTCAAGGTGCTGGAAGACCAGAATCTTCTCCTCATCAAGGGCTCGTTCCCGGGAGCGAACGGAGATTTGGTTTTCGTGCGCGAAGCCAAAAAAGCGAAATAATCTGGAAAGGACTCCGAAATTATGAAGCTCAAAGTTTACACTGTTGACGGCAGCTCTTTCTCCGAAAAGGAATTTGAATCCTTTCCCGTGCTCGAAGAAGGCAAAGGCGTCGCCGCGCTCAAGCAGGCGGTCGTCGCTTACCAGGCGAATCTTCGCCAGGGCAACGCCAAGACGAAGGATTACGGCGAAGTCGCCGGATCCGGCAAAAAGCAGGGACCGCAGAAAGGCTCCGGCGGCGCTCGCCACGGCGACAAGCGCGCTCCCCAGCTCTACAAGGGCGGCGTCGTCTTCGGGCCGCGTCCCCGCGACTGGTCCAAGGCTCTTCCCGCGAAAATCAAGAAGCTCGCGCTTTCCCGCGCGCTCGTCGATCTCGCCGGCGAAGGCGGCCTGAACGTGATTGAACGCATCGAATCCGCCGACGCGAAGACGAAGACCCTCAACGGCGTGCTCGAAAAAGTGTTCCCGACGGGAAAACTGCTCGTCGTCGCCGACGCTTGGGACGAAAACGCGGCGCGCGCCATCCGCAACATCGCCCGCGTCTCCTGCGTGGAGGCCGATGCCGTGAACGCGCTCAATCTCGTTTCGTTCGGGCAGGTGCTCGTCAGCGAACAGGGGCTGAACAAAATCCTCGAACGCGTCAAATAAGGAGAACACAAGGATGAAACCCGCATACAGCGTCATCAAGCGTCCGCTCGTTTCCGAAAAGACGGCGGCGCTCGCCGAAAACAACAAATACGTTTTCGAAATCTATCCTTGCGCAGGCCGCAAGGACGTCGCCGCCGCCGTCGAAGCTCAGTTCAAGGTGTCCGTGACGCGCGTCAACATTCTCAACGTCAAAGGCAAACGGAAGATGTCCCGCACGAAGCGCGGCGAAATCATCAAGGCGCCCGACGTCAAGAAGGCGATCGTCACGCTCAAGAAGGGCGACAAAATCGAAATCATCTGATCAATAGAGGATCCCGCATATGGCACTCGCATCCACTCGCCCGCTTACTCCCGGACAGCGTTTTCTCGTCCGCAATAAGCAGGAGCTTTCCAAAAAGCGTCCGGAAAAAGATCTCGTGGAGTCCATCCACAATCCGAAAGGACGCAACTGCTACGGCCGCATCACGTCCCGTCGCCGCGGCGGCGGACACAAGAAGCTTTACCGCCGCATCGACTTCCGCCGCGCCAAGCTCGACGTTCCCGCGACGGTCATCGCGATCGAATACGATCCGAACCGCTCGGCGAACATCGCGCTGATTGAATACGCGGACGGAGAAAAGGCCTACATTCTCGCGCCCAACGGCCTCGCCGTCGGCGGGCAGATCGTCTCGGCTTCGGGAACGGTCGAAGAATTCACGCCCGGCATTTCCGTCAAGTTGCGCTTCATTCCGCCGGCGACGGACATTCACGCGATTGAAATGGAGCCCGGACAGGGCGCCCGCATCGCGCGTTCCGCCGGGAACGCCGCGCAGCTGCTCGGCATCGAAGGCGATCTGGCCATCATCAAGATGCCTTCGGGCGAACAGCGCTACCTGAACGCGAACTGCCGCGCGACGGTCGGCAAAGTCGGGAACGCGGAGCACCAGAACCGCTCCCTCGGCAAGGCCGGACGCAACCGCTGGCTCGGTCGCCGTCCCCGCGTTCGCGGTATGGTGATGAACCCGGTCGACCACCCGAACGGCGGCGGCCAGGGCAAGTCCAAAGGCGGCGGCGGACGTCAGCACCTCAGCTCGCCGTGGGGACAGCTCGCGAAGGGCTTCCCGACCCGCATCAAATCCAAGCCCTCGAACGTTCATATCATTGTTCGTCGCAACGGGCGCAAAGTTAAGAAGGGCTAAGACAGACAATGGCACGTTCAATCAAAAAAGGCTACTACGTGGAACCGTCCCTGATGGACAAAGTGCTGGCCGCGCAGAAAAGCGGCGACCGCAAGCCCATCAAGACCTGGTCGCGCCGTTCGACGATTACGCCGGACTTCGTCGGGCTTAATCTCAACGTCCACAACGGGAAGCAGTTCCTTCCGGTCTACATCACGGAAAACATGGTGGGACACAAGCTCGGCGAGTTCGCGCCGACGCGCACGTTCAAACACCATACGGCCCCGACGAAGAAAGCCGTCTGATTTCCTTCCGATGATCGCGCGATTCGCAGCAGCGTTCTTCTCCGCGTTCGCCCTTCTGCCCTTTGCGGCGGGAGCGGCGAACGCCGGAGCGGGCGTTCCTGCCGCGGTTCCGATTTTCGAATCGAACGCGGCGGCCGTCGCGGCGATTCGCGCCGGAAACATCGCGGACCTGGTCGTCGTCGACGCCGGTTACGACCGCGATTTCTGCACGGGAGCGCGCTGCAGCGTAGAGCGCGCCGGCGTTCCCGTGGCGGAAGTCATCATTGCCGCCGCATCCCGCACGCGCGCCGTCGCGCTGATCACACAATTCGAAACTCATCAAACGATTCAGACCGGAGACACGGTCAAACTGAAAACCATTTAATTTAACTGATTCCGGAATATGGAAGTTAAAGCCATCACCAAGTTCGCCCGTATGACGCCCCAGAAAGTGCGCGACGTGGCTCGCCAAATCCAAGGTCTTCCCGCGCTCCAGGCGGCGGACCTCCTCCGCTTCATCCCGCGCAAGTCCGCTCGTCTTCTCCTCAAGACGCTCAACAGCGCCGTGGCGAACGCGGAAAACAACAACAATCTTTCCGCGAAGGATCTCGTCGTTTCCTCCGCCCTCGTCACGCAAGGGCCGGTGCTGAAGCGTTTCCGTCCCGCCGCGAAGGGCAGCGCTCACCCGATCCGCAAGTCGACGAGCCACATCACCATCGTTTTGAGCGACAAACAATAACCTCCGAAACCTTTTTCGATTATGGGCCAAAAAACTAATCCGATCGGCTTTCGCCTCGCCGTCCGCCGCAACTGGGATTCCCGCTGGTACGCGAACAAGAAGACGTTCCCGGAACTCCTGAAGAACGACTACGAAATCCGCAAGTTCCTTCACGAGAAACTGCGCCAGGCCGGCGTTCCGACGATCTTCATCGAACGCGCGGGATCGCGCATCCGCGTGAAAATTTATTCGGCTCGCCCGGGCGTGGTCATCGGCCGCAAGGGCGGCGAACTCGAAAAGCTCCGCGAAGAAATCGAAAAAATCGCCGGACGCGAAGTCATCCTCGACATCCAGGAAATCAAGAAGCCCGACCTCGTGGCGCAGCTCGTCGCGGAAAACATCGCGCTTCAGCTCGAACGCCGCGTTTCCTTCCGCCGCGCCATGAAAAAGGCCGTGCAGAGCACGATGGGCATGGGCGCGGAAGGCATCCGCCTTCGCGTCGCCGGCCGCCTCGGCGGCGCGGAAATCGCCCGCGTCGAATCTTCCCGCGTCGGACGCGTCCCGCTGCACACGCTGCGCGCGAACATCGACTACGGTTTCGCGGAAGCGCACACCGTCTACGGCAAGCTCGGAATCAAGTGCTGGATTTGCACGAAAGAGCCCGAAATCTGAAAAACGTCATTACGAGAGACATAAGTCATGCCTAATATTCAACCTTCCCGCACGAAATACCGTAAGGTCCAGAAGGGTCGCATCTACGGGAACGCGACGTCCTGCAACCAGCTCGCGTTCGGCGAATTCGGAATCCAGGCCCTCGAGCGTTGCCGCATGACCGCGGCGCAGCTCGAAGCCGCGCGCGTCGCCATTTCCCGCTCGCTCAAGCGCAAAGGCAAAATGTGGATGCGCGTGTTCCCGCACAAGCCGGTCACGAAAAAGCCCGCCGAAGTCCGTATGGGTTCCGGCAAAGGCAACGTCGAATACTGGTGTGCCGTCATCCGCCCGGGAACGATGCTGTTCGAGGTTTCCGGCGTGCCGCTGTCCGCCGCGCGCGAAGCCATGCGCCTTGCCGACACGAAGCTCCCGATCCATTGCCGCTTCGTCAGCAAGGAACAGCTCGAAAAGTATTGAAATCCGAGAAAGAAATCTGTTTCATTACAACCTTTTCCGCTATGAGCAACAAAAAAAACAACGCTTCCGCGATTCGCGAAATGACGCCGGAAGAGCTTTCCAAGACGCTCCGCGAAGACCGTGAAGAACTTCTGAGCCTGCGCCTCCGCAAAAACACGGGGCAGGTCGACAATCCCGCGCGCATCCGGACGCTTCGCCGCGAAATCGCGCGCCTCGAAACCGTCGCCCGCGAAAAGCGGAGCGCGGCCCGCTAACCTTCCGCCCAAGAGGAACACATCATGTCTGAAGAACAGAATCGTTCATCCCGCAAGACGCTCACCGGCGTCGTCACGAGCAAGACCGGAGACAAGAGCATCAAGGTTACCTATTTCTACAAGATGCCGCACCCGATTTTCCGCAAGGAAATCAAGCGCAAGACGGTCATTCACGCGCACGACGAAAAGAACGAGTGCAACGTCGGCGACAAGGTCGAAATCATGGAAACGCGCCCGCTCTCGAAGCTGAAGCGCTTCCGCGTCGTCCGCGTCGTCGAGGCCGCCAAGATCATCGGGCAGGCCGCGGTCTGAAAGAAGATAAAAACACAAGAGGCATAATCATTATGGTACAGTTGAAATCGCGTTTGGACGTCGCCGACAACACCGGCGCCAAGGAGGTGGAAATGATCCGCCGCCTCGGGCAGATCACGGACACGGCTTCCGTGGGCGACGTCATCGTCTGCGCCGTCAAAGATTCCATTCCCAGCGCTCCCGACGCCGTCAAAAAAGGTTCCGTCGTGAAGGCGGTCGTCGTCCGCACCAAGGCGCCCATTCGCCGCGACGACGGCAGCTACCTGCGCTTCGATTCCAATGCGGTCGTCATTCTCGACGGGAACGGCAATCCGCGCGGCACCCGCATCTTCGGGCCGGTCGCCCGCGAGCTCCGCAAAAAATTCATGAAAATCGTCTCCCTCGCTCCGGAGGTTCTGTAACATGGCTAAGCAACATCTCAAGAAAGACGACGAGGTCGTCGTCATCGCCGGCTCCGAAAAGGGCAAGCGCGGAAAGATTCTCAAAACGCTTCCCGCGAAGGGAAGAGTCGTCGTCGAAGGGCTCAATCTCGTGAAGCGGCACACGGTCGCCAACGAGCAGGCCGGCATCGAAGGCGGCATCATCGAGAAGGAAGCGCCGATTCACGCCTCGAACGTGATGCTCGCTTCGAAATTCGACGCCAAGAAGAAATAAGCAACGTTCCCGCAGGAACACTCAGAAAAGAGAAGCAGCATATGCACACACCGGTTTTGAAAAAACTTTACCAGGAACAGGTCGTTCCCGAGCTGAAGAAAAAGCTCGGCGTGACGAATCCCCACCAGGTTCCCGCGCTGACCAAAGTCGTCATCAATTCGTCCTACCGCGCGGACACGGACAAAAATCTGCAGGCGGAAATTCTGAAGGAAATCGGAAAAATCGCCGGACAGAAGCCCGTCGTCACGCACGCGCGCAAGAGCGTTTCGAACTTCAAAGTTCGCCAGGGAATGCCCCTCGGCGTGATGGTGACGCTCCGCGGGGCGGCGATGTACGAATTCCTCGCCCGCCTCATCTACATCGCCCTGCCGATGATTCGCGACTTCCGCGGCGTCTCGAACCGTTTCGACGGAAAGGGCAACTACTCGCTCGGCATCGCTGACCACACGATTTTCCCGGAAACGCAGGGCGACGGGTCGCAGCGTCAGAACATCGGGCTCGACATCACGATCGTGACGACGGCGAAAACGGACGAGGAAGGCCGCGAAC
>DVOG01000065.1 GCA_018713755.1 Candidatus Spyradosoma merdigallinarum
CGGAGAAGCGGCACAATCATCCCGCGCGTGCGTCGTTCCGTTCCCGCGGGAACGCCGCTTCGCGCCGCGTATCGAAAAAACCGATACGCGAAAACGAATCGCGCGGGGCGCGCCGCGTTCCCGCGCGAAGACCTGCGGAATGCCGCCGCTTTCCCTCCGCGAATTTCGCGTTTTTATGAAAATAAGAATTATTCTCAAGAAATGAGTTGACAACATAAGACTGAGTCTTATTATCCGAACTCATCATTTACTTACTGCTATGACAAATCCTGCAAAGATCAAGAAATTGCTGTCTCAAACGAGTCTCGTCCTCGCGGCGGGAATGTTGCCCGCCGCCGCGTTCGGAGGGGTGTTCGTCATCACCGACGACGCGTGTCCCGCGGCGCACGGCGACCTGGAGGCGCACCTGAACTGGGAATCCGGCATCGCGACGAGCCACGGCCGCAGCGTCGGCTCCGGCGCGGGTCTGGAGTTCGCCTACGGCGCGACGGCGACGCTTGAAGTCGCCGCTTCGCTGGATTTCGGCTGGGACTACGCGAGCGGCCACTACGCGCGCAAGACCGGCGGCGAACGCCAAAACGACTTCAACTTCACGGGCGTTTCGCTGGGGCTGAAAAATCAGATTCTCGATCCCGAGAGCCCGGAAAATCCGTTCGGCCTGGCGATGGTCGGCGGCTTCTCCTGGGGCTGGGCTGCGCCTGACAAGACGAGCGCGCGCGACATCGCCTTTTCGCTCGGGCTGAATTTCCAGAAAAACCTGATGGACGGCGACCTGATTCTCGCGTTCACGCCGGGCGTCGAATTCGCGACGTCGAAAGGCTCGACCGACGCCTACGGCAATCCCGTCAACGAAGATTCGTCCGTCGACTCGATCGCCTACACCCTCGCGGGCGGATTTTCGTATCAGATCGCGGAAGGGCTCCGCGTCGGCGCCGAAGCCGAGTGGAGCGCCAGCTACAGCGACGGCTACGACGACGACGCGTTTTACGCGGGACCGAACCTCTGCTACGAGGCGGAATCGTGGTGGGCGACGCTCTGCGTCGCGCCGCGCCTGTTCTCGCGGGATCCGGAGCTCGGACACGACGTGCGCGTCGTCGTTCAGCTCGGCTACGTGTTCTGAGGCGCTTCTTTTTTCGCCGGGCGTCCGAAAGGCGCGGGAGCTTTGTTTGCCGTATCTTTCGTTTGCGTTTTCGCGTCTTTCGGCCGTCCGGCGGCTCCTTTTCTTGAAAATGAAAATCATTTGAAAAAACAAAAACGGGAGGCTATGATGCCGGCTTTTTCAGAAGAAAACATGATTCCGTTATCAGAAGTCAAAATCGGGCAGCGCGCGCAAGTGCAGGGCATGAGCGCGGACGATGCCGTGAACCAGCGTCTTCTGGCGTTCGGGCTGATGCCCGGGGCGGAGGTGCGCGTCGTGCACGTCGCGCCGCTGGGCGATCCGATCGCGATCGCGTTCTGTTCGCAGGAAGTGATGATTCGCCGCGCGGACGCGCGCAGCGTGCTCGTCGAGCCGCTCGCGCAATAAGGCTTCCCCGAAAAACAAAAGAAACGCAGGCGGGCGGAAGCGTTTCCCGGGACGGTTTTTCCGGCGGAGCGATCCCGCGGGCGTCTCCTCATTTTTTCTTTTCTGTCACATGAATCACTCCATGGAAGAAGATTCCTGCTGCCGCGGGCGCGGGAAAAAATGCTGCCGCGAAAGCGGCGCGGACGCCGGCGAAGGCGTTCCCGCGCGTCCGCCGAGCGGGCTGCCCTCGGTGGCGCTCGTCGGGAACGCGAACACGGGCAAGACGACGCTTTTCAACTCGCTGACGGGGCTGCGACAGCACGTCGGCAATTATCCCGGCGTCACGGTCTCCAAGTATTCGGGACCGCTGAAGCTGTTTCACGGTGAAAAAATCGAGCTGACGGACCTGCCGGGCATCTATTCGCTCGCCGCGACGTCGCTCGACGAGCGCGTCGTCATCGACGTGCTCTCCGGACGTCTGGAGAGCGCGGGAACGCCGCGCCCGGACGCGATCGTCTGCGTCATCGACGTGAACAATCTGCGGCGCAATCTCTTTTTGGCGACGCAGATCGCCGAGCTGGGCATCCCGATGGTGCTCGCGCTGAACCAGATCGACGTCGCGCGGCGCGACGGGCTCTCCGTGAACACGGATCTGCTGCGGAAACGGCTCGGCGTTCCCGTGATCGCCGTTTCCGCGCGCCGAGGCGAAGGCATCGACGCGCTCAAGCAGGCGATCGCCGACGTGCTCAAAAACGGCGACCGCATGAAGACGGTCGCGTGGAACGCGGGAACGCGCAAGGCGATCGACACGCTGCGCGCCGGGCTTTCCGAGGAAAACCGGAAGACGATTTCCGACGCGGAGCTGGAGCGCGTGATTTTCGACGCGGCTTCGCCCGTCGCCGACCGCTTCGTGGGCGAAGACATCGAAAACATCGGCGAAACGCTGAAAAAGGCGCGCGAGCACATCCGCGCCGCCGGGGAAAACCCGCATTCGACGGAGGCGCTCCAGCGCTACGAGTTCATCCGAAGCGTGCTCGACGGCGTTCTGCGCCGCGGGAAGGAGCGGCGGACGTTCACTTCGCTCGCGGACAAGCTGCTGCTGAACCGCGTGCTCGGTCCCGTGATTTTCGTCGGCGTCATGTACGCGGTGTTTTACTGTCTCTACACGCTTTCGGGCATCCCGATGGACTGGATCGAGGAGCAGTTCGGCGCGCTCGCCGAATTCGTCGGCGGGAAGATGGAAGGCTATCCCGTCGCGCGCTCGCTCATCGCGGACGGCGTCATCTCCGGCGTCGGGAGCGTGCTCGTGTTCCTGCCGCAGATTCTCATTCTGTTCTTCTTTCTCGGCCTGCTCGAGTCCACGGGCTACATGGCGCGCGCCGCGTTCCTGATGGACCGGCTGCTCGGCTGGTGCGGTCTGAACGGGAAAAGCTTCGTGCCGATGCTTTCCGGCTTCGCGTGCGGCATCCCCGGCATCATGGGCGCGCGCACGATTGAAGACCCGAAGGCGCGTCTGGCGACGATTCTCGCCGTGCCTTTCATGAGCTGCAGCGCGCGCATGCCCGTTTACGTGCTGATGTGCGCGATTCTCGGCCGGCTCACCGACCCGGGAACGGCGGCGACGGTCTTCGTGTGCATGTATCTCGTCGGCATCTTCGTCGCCGTTCCCGTGGCGTGGATTTACACGCGCTGCGTGCTCAAGGCGAAAACGGCGCCGTTCGTGCTCGAAATGCCGCGCTACCAGCTGCCGCGCGTGCGCGACATCGCGCTGCGCGTGTGGCAAAGCGGCGTCGCTTACGTGAAGCGCGCGGGAACGATCATCTTCGCCGTGAACATCATCGTTTGGGCTCTGCTTTTCTTTCCCTACAGCGAGGACGAAGCGTTCAAGGACGGCGTGAAGAAGGACTTCGTCGCGCAGACGTCCGCCGCGCTGAACATCGCTCCCGAAGCCTGCGCCGCGCTCATCGACGGCGAGGAAAAGATTCCCGGCGCGGAAAAGCTCGACGTTCCCGCGCTCGCCGAGGCGTTCGCCGCCGCGGACGACGCCGGCAAGGCCGCTTTCGCCCCGAAAGCCGCAGCGGAACTCGGCGTTCCCGAGGCGCTCGTCTCCGCCGCGCTGACGCGCGAAGAGCTCGCCGCCGCCGCGGAAAACCGCGTCGCGGAAGCCTGCCTCGTCGATTCCTACCTGGGGCGTTTCGGGCGGTTCTGCCAGCCGGTTTTCGACCCGTGCGGCTTCGACTGGCGCGTCACGATCGGCGTGCTGGCGTCGTTCCCGGCGCGCGAAGGCATCGTCGCCACGCTGGGCACGATTTTCTCGCTCGGCGGCGACCAGGACGAGGAAAGCGAGACGCTGCAGGATTCGATGATGAACTCGAAGTGGGAAGAGGGCACGGCGCGCGCCGGACAGCCGGTGTTCACGGTTCCGGTTCTCATCGGCATCATGGTGTTCTTCGCCCTTTGCGGGCAGTGCCTCGCGGAAATCGTCGTCATCGGACGCGAAACGTCCTGGAAATGGGCGGTCATCGCCTGGGTGCAGATGACGGCGCTCGCGTGGATCGCCGCGACGCTCTGCTTCCAGATCGGCAGTCTGCTCTGAGAGCGGCGAGAACGGGAGATTTCGTCATGCTCGACATCGCTTTCGCCTTCGTCTTCGTGCTCGGCGCCGTGCTTTATCTCGGCTGGAGGCTGAAGAAGCGCGTGCGTTCCCTCCGCGATCCGCGCGCCTTCCCCGGCTGCGGCTGCGGATGCGGCTGTTCCCGCAAAGAAAAACTGCCGGAGCATTTCCGCAAAAAATGACGTGATGCGCGTTCCCGCGGGCGGCCCGCCTGCGGGAACGCTTTTTTTTTTCGGAAGGGGAAAAGGCGCTTGCGCGCGCGGCGGCGGGCGGGAATACTGCCTTTTCATCCGCATATTTTCTGTCATCGCCGAGAAAAAACGTATGAACTGGGCCATTCTGATTGTCGCCGGGCTCTTTGAATCCGGCTTCGCCTTTTGCTTGGGGAAGATGAAAGACGCCTCCGGCGCCGCGTGGGGGCTTTGGTGCGCGGGTTTCCTCGTTTGCCTCGCGCTGAGCATGGCTCTGCTGGGCAAGGCGGCGCAGACGCTGCCCATCGGCACCGCGTACCCGGTTTGGACGGGCATCGGCGCCGTGGGAACGGTCGTGCTCGGCATCGTGTTCCTTCACGAGCCGGCGTCGGCGCTCCGCCTGTTCTTCACCGCCGTGCTGATCGCTTCGATCGTCGGGCTGAAGGCCGTCTCGCACTGAGCCGGCGCGGCGGGAGCGCGCTCAGCGCGCGGCGTCGTTCCCGCGGGCGGCGCAGGCTTCGTAAATCGCTTCGTAGACGCCGACGCCTTTTTCGAGCATCGCGAGATCCGCGCTTTCGTTCGGCGCGTGAATGCGCGAATCCGCCGTGAAGAGGCCGATCATCAGCGCGTCGAGCCCCGCGGCGCGGCGAAAATCCTCGACGATGCCGACGGAGCCGCCTTCCCGCGCGTAAATCGGCGGTTTCCCGAATTTTTCCGCGATGATTTTTTCCGCGGCGTCGAAGGCGCGCGCAAGCGCCGGATTCATGTCCGCCGGCGTGTTCGGCCGGTGCGGCGGACAGACGAAATACGCCGGGCAGCCTTGGCG
>DVOG01000066.1 GCA_018713755.1 Candidatus Spyradosoma merdigallinarum
CGTGGCGGGAACGCTGTCCGTCGCGGCGGGAACGGCGGGCCTGCTCGTCGTTTCGCTCGACACGTTCGTCTACGGGTTGTATCGATTTCATGTATACAACAGCTTCGTGCTGGAGATGCTTTTCGGCGACGGGGCGGCGGGCATCTTCACGTTCACGGCGGGACAGATCGCGCTGATGGTCTTCGGAGCTGCGGCGCTGTGCGCGCTCGGCGTCGGGCTTTGGTTCGGCGCGCGCCTCGTCTCTTCCCGCTGCGGCGGGAAAACGCTCGCGGCGGCGTCCGGGCTGCTGCTGGCGATGCTCGTCGCCTCGCACCTGATGCACGCGTATTATTCGGCGAACGGCAGCCGCTCCGTCTACCAGATCGCGGCGGCGTATCCGGGGCATTTCCCGCTGACGGCGAACCGTTTCCTGATCCGCAACGGCTTCGTCGATCCGGAGCAGGTGCGCGAGAAAATCCGCGTCAACGCGGGATCGGCTCTTGATTACCCGCGCGCGCCGCTCGTTCCCGCGCAGAAGCCGACGAAGAACATTCTCGTGATCTTTCTCGACTCGTGGAACTTCCGCACCTTCGATCCCGAAGTCATGCCCAACGTCTGCGCGTTCGCGGAAAAGGCGCAGGTCTTTTCCGAGCATTACAGCGGCGACCACGGCACGCGCACCGGCGTGATTTCGTTTTTCCACGGGCTTCCCGGGCTTTATTTCAACGCAATCCGCGACGGAGGCGTCAGCGCGGCGTTCATCGACGTTCTGCTTGCCCAGAATTATGAAATGAAGATTTTGGCGACGGCGAGTCTGGCGAATCCGCCGTTCACGCGCACGATTTTCAAGAACGTGCCCGAAGACGCCCTGCGCTACAATTTCTTCGAAGGCGTTTCCGCGGCGGAGGGCGACGTCCGCGTCGCCGACGCCTGGCTTGAATGGACGAAAAATTACGCCGCCGTTCCCGCCGCGCAGCGGCGTCCGTTCTTCGGTTTTCTTTTCTTCGACGAACTGCACGCGATGACGCTGCCGAAGGACGCCGAGAAAAAATTCCCGACCGACTGGGAAAATCCGCGCTACGAGCTGCTCGGAAAAGACACCGACCCGACGCCGTTCTTCAATCTCTACAAAAACGACGCCTACTGGCTCGACAAGCAGCTCAAGCGCGTCTTCGACGACCTGCGTGAACGCGGGCTGCTCGAAAACACCGTCGTCATCCTCACCGGCGACCACGGTCAGGAATTCAACGAGGACGGGAACAACACCTGGGGGCACGGCTCGGGCTTCTCGACGCACCAGCTCAAGGTGCCGTTCGTGCTGTTCGACGCCTCGCTCCCGCCGAAAAAATACGCGCATTGGACGGCGCACTACGACGTCTCCGTCACGCTGCTGCAGAACTATCTGCACGTCGGGAACGCGCCGAGCGACTACTCCGTCGGGAAAAATCTTTTCGACGCCGAGACGCCGCGCGCGTGGCTCCTCGTCGGACATCCGGAGCAGTGGGGCGTCGTCGAAAAAGACCGCGTCACGCACGTGAGGCTGGGCTCCTACGAAATTTTCGACCGCAACTACCGCTTCCTGCCCGACGCGAAACTGAACGCGCCCGTCTTCCGCGACGCGCTCGAACAGGCGCGCGAATTTTACAAAAAGCCCGGAGAGTGATTTTCGCCGCGCGACGCGTTCCCGGTGCGTTCCCGCGGGCGATCAGTTTTTTCGGAGCGTTTCCGTGTGCGCCAGCCGGGCGTGAATTTTCGTCAGAATCGGTCGGCTGAAAATGAAGACGTTGCGCGTGAATTTCGCCCATTTCGCCGCGGCGTTCAGGCGCGGAAGCACTTTGCGGGAATCGTGAAACAGAACGGATCCTTTCTCCGTGGTGAACTGTGCTTCGAAGCCGAGGGATTTCGCGATGCGGACGGACGCGTCGGAGTAATGCCCCCAGGGCCAGAAAAGCATTTTCGGCGCGCGCGCCGTGATTGTCGTGATTTCGCGGATACAGTTTTCCAGGTCGGCGCGCAGGAATTTTTCGAAATCTTCCGCGGAGACGCCGGAGGCGGGGGCGGCGACGGCGCTGATTCCGCGGTCGTTTTTCGCGTGGCGGGTGCCGTGCGCTTCGATGCTCCAGCAGCCGGAATCGTGCATCGCGCGGACTTCTTCGCGAGAAAGGTAGCAGCGCACGTCGCCCTCGAGTGCGATTTTTTCTGCGTCGAGATTGCGGCGTTCCGTGATTTCCGCGGGGACGTCTTCGGGGCGTTCCCGCAGCGGCGCGTCGTGCAGAAATCCGGCGGAGAGCGCGAGCGCCGCCTTCAGCCCGCGGCGCTTCAGGACAGGCGTCGCGAAAAACCAGTTGTCCAGCCAACCGTCATCGAAAGACAGCATCGCGAAGCGAGTCTTCGGCGAAAAGCCGCGCGTTCCCGTGATGTAGGCGAGCGCGTCTTCTGGGGCGAGCACGACGAATTTTTTTTGAATGAAATCCAGCTGGTGTTCGAACGTTCCCGCGTCGAGCGCGTCGGGGTGCGCCTTGGGCAGAACGCGGTGGTAGGTGAAAACGGTGAGCGGCATGGGAGCAAAGCGTAAAATCGAAGCTCGCTTCGGTCAAATTTCAATTTGTTATGCTGTCCGCACGGCGGGAAATTTCGTTGCGGGAACGCCGCGCGCGTGGAATCATTGCAAACGTTCGTCTATGCCAACCCCGGGAATCAATTTCATCTTTCACACAATCGCTCGCGCCGGCGGGATGGAACGTGCTGTCGTCGACATGATTTGCGGATTTGCGCGCAAAGGCATTCGCGTTCGGGGAATAGCGATGCGGACGGACGCATCGGTATTTCCGCCGGATCTTCTGGAGCGCATAGAGCTTGTCCGCGTTCCCGCCCGCTTCCCTTATGCGCTGTCGCAACGCTTCGCGAACTGGGATTTCGAAAACCGTGCCGCGAGGTTTTGCCGCGAGGGCTGGAAAACCATTAGCGCGTCGCGCGTTCCCGTGCCTGTGGACATGGCGATTTCCGGAGGAACGCATTTGGCGCATCTGGTCAAAAAAGGGAAAGCGCATCCGTCATTCACGGACAGGCTCGTGATGAATCACGAGAGGTCGTTCTACTCGCAGGCTCGGGTTTGCGTTGCGCATTCCCTCATGACGCGCGACGAGATTCTTGCGCTGGACGTCGCTGCGCCTGAAAAAGTCGTCTGTCTTTTTCCGCCTGTCGATACGACGAGATTCAATCTTGGCACACGGGCATACCGGGAACGAATCCGTTCTTCATGGGGCGTTTCGGAAAAAGATTTCGTTCTGCTGTTCCCGTCGAACAATCATGAACTCAAGGGCGCAGATTTGATTCTGTCCGCATTGGATGCGCTGGACGACTCCGGCGCGGTGCTCGCGGTGGCGTCTC
>DVOG01000007.1 GCA_018713755.1 Candidatus Spyradosoma merdigallinarum
CCGCCGCTTTTTTCGCCGCCGCGCCTCTCGCTGCGGCGGGAACGCCGCCGGCGGACGCGGTCGCGACGGAAAAATTCTCGACGGCGCGCACGGAATATTTCGTCGTTTCCGCGGAAACGCCGGAAGCGGCGAACCGCGTCGCCGCGCTCGCCCGCGAGACGGAAAACTATTTTTTGCGGACGCCGAAGCTTTGGAAAAAGCTGCTCCCGCCGACGGGAACGCGCGTCGAAATCGAGCTGTTCAGCCGCGACGGGGTTTTCAGCGCCGGGCGGAACGCGAACGGGCGCGTCGTCGTCTACGTCAGCGAAAATCCCGATCCCGACGGGAACGCCGAGCGCGCGCTGCGGCGCTGCCTCGCGGGAGCGCTGATGCGGCAGATGCTCGTTTCGAGCGGCGCGCGGGACTGCGCCGTTCCCGCGTGGATGGAAGCCGCCGTCGCCGAGGAAAGCCGCGTCGGGAACGTTCCGGGCCGGCGGATTTTTCTGCGCAAGCGATCAGAAAAAACGCCGCCCGTCCGGCTGCTGACGCTGCTCGACGCCCCCGCGGAAAAATTCGAAGCGGACGAAGCGTTTCGGCTCGGCGCGGTGTGGCTGCTGCGCTCCGTTCCCGGAGTATCCGTTTTTTTCGATACGAAAAAAACGGCGGAGCAGAAAGTCGCGGCGGCGTTCCCGCGGCTCGCCGTGAAAGGCAAGCTCGACGCCGACGCCGCAGAACTGTTTTGGGCGGCGCGTTATTTTTCGGCCGTCGCCGGCGCTCCCGCCGGCGTCGATTTGCCCGCCGAATCGCGGAAATTCTTCGACGAGGCGCTGCTTTTTCCCGCGGAGAGAAACGGCGAAGACGTCCGTTTGCTCGCCGGCGATCTCGTCGCGTTCCGCACGGACGCGAAGATGCGGGAACTCGTCGCGGAGCGTTTCGCCGCGTTCGTCGCGCGTTTCCGCAGCGTCAATCCGGTCTGGCACAACGCGTTCGCGGAATACGGCGTTTTTCTGGAAATGTTCGGCAATCCCGACGTTCCCGACGAAACGCTCGCGGCGCAGTGGGAAAAGGCCGTTTTCGCGCGCGCGCAGGCGCTCGCGCTGGAGACCGACGTTCGCGCCGCGCTCGGCGAAGCGGAAGCGCGGGAACGCGGAGAATGAGCGCGCCGCGGCGCGTTTTTCACAGGCGCGGCGTTCCCGCGCGCGCCGACTTTTTCATTTCGCGGCGGGAAGCGCCTCGTAAGCGGAATGCCAAGCGACGGCCTTTCCCGCGCGGAGCGAGGCGGGAACGTCGATCAGACGCTGATTCGACGAGCCGCGGAATTTGAGCGTCTTCACGTCGCGCAGCGCGATGCGGAACGGGCCGTCCACGAGCACGTCGATCCACGGGAGCAGGCGGCGCATTTTTTCGTCGGCAAGAATTTCCTCGAAGAGAAATCCCGTATAGCACCAGATGTTTTTCCCCGGCGTTTCCGTTTTGAACAGGCGCGCGAGCTCGGTGAAGCCTTCGGCCTGATAAAGCGGATCGCCGCCGGTGAACGTGACGTCGGCGTCGGGAGATTCCGCGACGACGGCGTCGAAGATTTCGCGCGGGGACATCAGCGTTCCCGCGGCGAAATCCCAGGTCTGCGGGTTGTGGCATTCGCTGCAACGGTGCGCGCATCCGGAGCAGTAAATGCTGGCGCGCAGACCGGGGCCGTCCACGATCGTGTCGGGAACGATGCGAAGAATGCGGAGCTTCGTCATCTTTTTTCTCTCCTCAATCAGACAGCGTCCGCGGGAACGGGAGCGTTCCCGCGGGGCAGCTCAGTCGTGGCAGACGCGGTCGCGGAGTTCAGCGAGCTTCGCCGCGTTCCAGCGGGACGTCGTTCCGACGAGATAGCCGGTGATGCGCTGGATGGTATCGATGTTTTTGCTCCCGCAGACTCTGCACTGCGTGTAGTTTTCCTCGACGTTTTCGTCGCCGCAGTCCATGCAGCGGTTGCGCGTGTGGTTCACGGAAGCGTAGCCCATGTTGTATTTGTCCATCAGATCGACGATGGAGGCGATGGATTCAGGATTCTTCGTGGCGTCGCCGTCGATTTCGACGTAGAAGATGTGGCCGCCGCGCGCAAGCTCATGATAAGGCGCTTCGATTTTCGCCTTATGCGTCGCCGAGCACTTGTAGTACACGGGAACGTGGCTGGAATTGGTGTAGTACTCACGGTCGGTGACGCCGGGGATTTTTCCGAAGGTCTTCTGGTCCATGCGCGTAAAGCGGCCGGACAAGCCTTCCGCCGGCGTCGCGAGCAGGGAATAGTTGTGCTTGTAGAAATCGCTGTAGCTGTTGACGCGATCCCGCATGTGCGTCGCGATGCGCAGCCCGAGCTCCTGCGCGTCCGGGTCTTCGCCGTGATGCTTTCCGACGAGCGCGACGAGGCATTCCGCCAGCCCGATGAAGCCGATGCCGAGCGTGCCCTGATTGATCACGGACTCGATCGTGTCGTCCGGATGGAGCGCGTTCGAGCCGACCCAAAGCGCGGACATCAGCAGCGGGAACTGCTTCGCGAGCGCCGTTTTCTGGAATTCGAAACGTTCGTGCAGCTGCTTCGCCGTGACGTCGAGCACCGTGTTGAGTTTTTCGAAGAAACGCGTGACGCGCGCTTCCCGGTCGGCGATGTCGCGGCATTCCAGCGCGAGGCGCACGAGATTGACCGTCGTGAACGAAAGGTTCCCGCGGCCGATGGAGGTCTTTTCCCCGAAGCGGTTTTCGAAAACGCGCGTGCGGCAACCCATCGTCGCGGTTTCGTAAAGATAGCGCTGAGGGTCATCCGCCCGCCATTTTTCGTGCTGGTTGAACGTCGCGTCGAGATTGATGAAGTTCGGGAAGAAGCGGTGCGCGGAAACCTTGCAGGCGAGCATGTAAAGGTCGTAGTTGCGGTCGGTGGGCAGATAGCTCACGCCGCGCTTTTTCTTCCAAATCTGAATCGGGAAAATCGCCGTCGCGCCGTTCCCGACGCCGCGGTCGGTCGTCAGCAGGATTTCGCGGATGATGCAGCGCCCTTCCGCCGAAGTGTCCGTGCCGTAATTGATCGAGCTGAAAACGACCTGGTTCCCGCCGCGGGAATGAATGGTGTTCATGTTGTGGACGAACGCTTCCATCGCCTGATGCACGCGCTCCACGGTGCAGTTCACGGCGTGCTGGAGCTGGCGTTCGTCGCCGGAAAGCCCCGTGAGCGGGCGCGTGAGATAATCCGTAATCTCCGCGTTGTAGAGCCGCGAAAGATCTTCGCCGGAAAGCGCTTCCAGCTTCTTCACTTCTTCGATGAAACTGCGGCGAACGAACGGCGCGAGATAAAAATCGAACGCGGGAATCGCCTGCCCGCCGTGCATTTCGTTCTGCGCCGTTTCCATCGAAATGCAGGCGAGAATGCTCGCCGTCTCAATGCGCTTCGCCGGACGAGACTCGCCGTGCCCCGCGAAAAATCCGCCGTTCAGAATCTTGTCGAGCGGATGCTGCACGCAAGTCAGCGACTTCGTCGGATAATAATCCTTGTCGTGAATGTGAATGTAGCCCTTGCGGACGGCCTCCTTGACCTCCGGCGAAAGCAGATAGTCGTCGACGAACGGCTTCGTCGTCTCGCTCGCGAATTTCATCATCATGCCCGCCGGCGTGTCCGCGTTCATGTTCGCGTTTTCCCGCGTGACGTCGTTCGCCTTCGCCTCGATGATTTCGAGGAAAATGTCCCGCGTCTTCGCCTTGCGCGCAACGTTGCGTTGTTCCCGGTACGCGATGTATTTGCGCGCGACGTCCTTGCGCTCGGACTTCATCAGCTCGTTTTCGACGAGGTCCTGAATCTCCTCGACCGACATCGATTCGTCCCCGTGATACGCGATGCGCTGCGCAATCTGCGTCGCCAGGGCAATGTCCTCGCCCAACTCCGTCTGAAACATCGCCTTCTGGATGGCGGCGACGATTTTGTCCGTGTGGAAACCGACCTTGCGGCCGTCGCGTTTGATGACTGTGAGAATCATGATTGAATGTCTTTTTTGAAGGGTGAAAAATGCCGTCTCCGGCGTTCCCGCACCGGGAAAAGGCGCGAAACGGATAGGAGAAACTGTTCGCTTCGTTCCCGCGCGCAACAAAAAGTTGTTCACAAAAAAACCTCCGTTTATCCATCGGACGCCGCGGCGGGAACGGCGAATTTTCTTGACGCGCCGCGCCGCGGAAAGGATACTCATATTCAATAATTCAAATATCTCAATGAATGCATAATTCTGCACGCTTATGAAATCGAAGAAAGCTGACAACGCATTCGTTTATGAAAACTTGCTGGAAGAAGCGGCGGAACAGCTCAAGGCGCTCGGACATCCGCTTCGGTTGCGCATACTTGATTTTCTGCGGGAAAACGGCGAATCCAGCGTCGGAGAAATCGTCCGCCGCACGAAAGCGCCGCAGGCGACGGTCTCGCTGCATTTGGGCAGAATGCGGCGCTGCGGCATCGTCATTTCCCGCCGCGAAGCGCGCGAGGTCTATTATTGGATTGCGACGGAAATCGCGCAGGTCGTCGCCGACGCGCTCCACCGCAAGCATGACCGCGCTCTGGGGCTGGATCCGCTGAGCTGACGCGCGTTCCCGCGCAAAGGGAAAAGAAAAGCGCGTTCCCGCCGAAACGATGCGGGAGCGCGCTTTTTTTCCGCCGGCGAAAGACGCGATCAGCGGTCGCATTCGCCCTGGACGAAGTCGAGCGAACCGAGAATGGCGGGAATGTCCGTGACGAAATTGCCGGGAACGAGCTTCGGCAGAATCGACAGCGAGACGAAGGACGGGCCGCGCACGTGCAGGCGGTACGGATGCCCTTCGCCCTTGGAGTGGATGAAGAATCCGAGCGCGCCTTTCGGATTTTCCGCCTCGAAATACGCTTCGCCCGCGGGAATCTGCGGCCCATGCGTCGTAATCATGAAATTCTGAATCAAGTCTTCCATGCCGGTGAGCACGCGGTTTTTCGGCGGCAGGCAGATGTTTTTCGCGTCTTCGGCGAAAATCGGGCCGTCGGGCAACGAGCGGCAGACCTGCCGCACGATGCGCACGGACTGGCGGATTTCTTCCGTTTTGAGCAGGTAGCGGTCGTAACAATCGCCGACCGAACCCACGGGAACGTCGAAATCATACTGTTCGTAGCCGCTGTAAGGACGGTCTTTGCGAAGATCCGCGGGAACGCCGGCGCAGCGCAGATTGACGCCGGTCAGGCCGTACTGCAACGCGTCCTCTTTCGTGATGACGGCGATGCCCTGCGTGCGGTCGAGAAAGATTTTGTTGCGGGAGAGCAGCCCTTCCATCTCATCGACGCCTTTGAGCACGCAGTCGCAGGCTTTTTCGACTTTTTCGAGCCAGCCTTCGGGAACGTCGCGCGTGACGCCGCCGATGCGCGTGTAGCTGTTCGTGAGGCGTTGCCCCGTGAGCTCTTCGAAAAGGGAATAAATGCGTTCCCGCTCCGTGTAGGTCGTGAGGAAGACGGTGAGCGCGCCCGTATCCATCGCGTAGACGCCCAAGCCGAGCAGGTGGGAAGAGATGCGGGAAAGCTCGCAGGTGAGCACGCGCAGCGCGGCGCAACGCGCGGGAACTTCCAGCCCGGCGAGCTTTTCGACCGTCAGCGCGTAAGCGACGTTGTTGCAGATCGGCGCGAGATAGTCGAGGCGATCCGTGAACGGCACGAACTGATTGTAGGTCATGTTCTCCGCGAGCTTGTCGTCGCCGCGGTGAAGGTAGCCGACGACCGGCGTGCACTTCGTCACGATTTCGCCGTCCACTTCAAGCTGAAGGCGCAGCACGCCGTGCGTCGCCGGGTGGGACGGCCCCATCGTCAAATGCATTTTTTCGCACTGGACGAGTTCGTCTTCGCGCGCGGCGGCTTCGGAATAATTGAAATCGAGCGTTTCGGGCATAGCAGAAATTTCCGTTTTTCTTTGTTTCTCGTATCGGCGTTCCCGCGGGAACTCACGCGGCGGGCTTGCGGTGCCCTTCGCTCCATTCCTGGTCGAGCGCGCGCGGTTCGGTTTCCCGCATCGTCTTTCCGGCCGCGGAAACGAACGGACCGCCGTTCATCGGGGCCGGCAGCACGCGGACGCCCGTCTGCGCGACGGTGTCGGGATCCGGATGCGGCACTTCGACGCCGGCGAGCGGGAAATCCTTGCGCAACGGGTGATACGGATATTCGTCCCACATCAGGATGCGCCGCATGTCGGGATGCCCCGTGAAATCGATGCCGACGAGGTCGAACGCCTCGCGCTCGTGCCAGTTGCAGCCGGCCCAAACCGCGCAGAGCGACGGCACCGCGGGCTTCGCGTTGTCCGGCGCGTAAACGTTCATGCGCACGTAGAGATGGCGCTCATAGCTGTAGACATGCCAAATCGCGGAGAAGCGCGGCGAGGCGTCCACGCCCCAGTCGCAGCCTTCGCAGTCGCTGATCGCGGCAAAACCTTCCTTGTCGCGCAGCGCGAACGCGAACTCAAGCGCCTTGTCCGCGGGAACGTCGAACGAAGCGTGGTCGGCGGAACCCGGACGCACGGAGACGTAGGGATATTTTTCCAGCAGTTCGCTTTGCAGTGCCAAATCTTTTTCGGTCATAAAAAAATCCTCGGATGGGAAAAATTCGCGCGGGAACGGCCTCAGGCGAAATACAGAGGCTTAACGGGACGATCGCGTTTGAGGAGCTTCAGCCCGGGCTCTTCGGCAATCATTTTCTGCAGCGCCATCAGCCCGTCGAAAAGCGCCTCCGGACGCGTCGGGCACCCGGAAATGTAGACGTCCACGGGCAGAATGCGGTCCACGCCCTGCAGCGTCGAATAACTGCGGTACATCCCGCCGGAAGACGCGCACGCGCCCATCGCGACGACCCATTTCGGCTCCGCCATTTGGTCGTAAATGCGGCGCACCGCCTGCGACATTTTGTAGGTCACCGTTCCCGAAACGATCATGCAGTCCGCCTGACGCGGAGAAAAGCGCGTGACTTCCATGCCGAAGCGCGAAATGTCGAAGCGGGAGCAGCTCGCGGACATGAATTCGATCGCGCAGCACGCCAGCCCCATCGGCATCGGCCACACGGAATGGGCCCGAATCCAGTCTATCGCGGCGTCGAGTTTCGTGACGACGACCCCGCCTTCGATTTTGCTGTTGTAAGCGACTTCGGTATTTGCGGCACTCATGGGAAAATCAGAAAAAAACGGATGCGGACAAGTCTAAAACTTCCCCGCGTTCCCGCAAGGAAATTTCATCGCCGCGTCCGCCGAATCCGCCGCGAAGACGCGCCCGTTCCGCCTTCGCGCGGGAACGCGCTCATTTCTCGCCGAAAAACGCCGCCGCCCCGCCGCCGACGTATTTTTTCAGCTTCGGAGCGATCGCCGCCGAAAGCAGCGAGAACAGCGCCGCGCAGAGAAACGCGCCGCGGAGCCCGACGGACGCTTCCTCTTCCGGCGTTCCCGCGAAGATTTTTCCGAAAAAATCCGCCGCGTGCCCGATGACCGGCGGCCCGAACAGAAATCCGAGGAACCCCACCGTCGAAACCGCCGCAATCGCCACGCCCACGGGGAACGCCTTCGAATGCGAAGAAAGACTGTAACACACGGGAACGATCGACGAAATGCCGAACCCGACCAGCATGAAGCCCAGCGCCGCGGGAACCGTCTGCGGGAACGCCACCGAAAGCGCGAGCCCGCAGGCGGACGTCAGCGCGCAAACCTGAATCACGCGAATTTGCCCGAAGCGCATCACGAAACGGTCCGCCAGAAAACGCCCCGCAGCCATCGCGCCGAGCGCGACCGTGTAGCCGAGCCGCACGAGACTTTCGTCCGGCTTCACCACCTGCTGAAAATAAACGCCGCTCCAATCGAACATCACGCCCTCGCAGCCCATGTTCACGAAGCAGATGACGCCGAGCAGAAGAATGAACGGATCCCGCAGCGCGAAGCGGCGTTCCCGCGGCGGCGGCTCCGCGCCACCGAGAAGCTCCCGCGTCTTTTCCCGTTTCGCCGCATCCGCCGGAATCGCGAACCGAATGATGCAGAGCATGACCGCCGCGCAGACGGCGTAAACGCCGACGAAATGCTCAAGCGGAGAAATGCCGCAGGAAACGAGCGTCGTGCTCAGCAATCCCGCCGCGAATCCGGCAAGACTCCACACGCCGTGAAAACTCGCCATGATGCTGCGCCCGTAAATCCGCTCCACGCCCACGCCCTGCGTGTTCACCGCGATGTTGTGGAGATTGCCGCAGACGCCGAAAAAAACCAGCGCAGCGAAAAAAAGAGCGCGGTTTCCCGTTCCCGCCGCCAGCGCGATGAACGTCAGCGACAATCCGTAGACCGCGACCGCCGCCGCCGTGCAGACGCGGCTGCCGAACCGCGCCGTCATCCGCCCGGAAAAAGGCATCGCGACGAGCTGCCCGAGCGGAATCGCGAACAAAACGCTGCCCAGCTCCGCCTCGCTCATGCCGAGCGCCGCCTTCACGTCGGGAATGCGGCTCGCCCAGCTCCCGAAAACGATGCCCTGCATGAAATAAAACGCGCTGACGACCGCGCGGAGGCGCAGCCGCGCCGTTCCCGCCGCGGGCGCAAAATTTTTCTCCGATGAAGCGGAAAGTTCCGTCATAAATTTTTCGAAAGCCCCGCATTGTTCTCCGTTCCCGGACGCCTGTCAAGCGCGGGAACGAATTTTGCGGCGCGACGAAAAATGTTGAAACAAAAAGCGCTGACGCGCGTTTTCCTTCTTGAAAACATCTTGAAAACAAAAAGTTAACTCTTGAAAAATCTTATGAAAAAGAAAATTTTGCTCTCTCTTCTTGCTCTTGTTTTGGGCGTTCCTGCCGTTGCGTTGCTCTCCGGCGCCGTTCCCGCCCAAAAAACATCAACAGTGAGGAGCTCGTTTGAAACGAAGAAAGAGATTGCTTATAAGCTTTACGGGCGGATTAAAATTGTTAATTCTGGGGAAGATTATGCAGTTCGCATTGCCAGTTCTGCGCCGGATTTGGATGTTTGCCTTGTGGAGCTCTCCCAATACGCCGACCGCCCTGGGTATTGGATGATTGTCGAGAATAACGAAGATTTTCGAGTCCGCTTCGTTCAGTATGCGGAAGATATTTC
>DVOG01000067.1 GCA_018713755.1 Candidatus Spyradosoma merdigallinarum
CCGCCGACCTGGCTGTTGCGCGTGATCACGCCGAGCATGCCGAAGTCGATGTTCGCGCCGGAAATCACCGTGAGCACTTTTTTCCCGGCGAGTTCCTTTTCCGATTTGAGCGCGGCGGCGACGCCCATCGCGCCGGAGGTTTCCGGCAGCACGCGGTGCGTTTCCCACAGCATCTGGATGGCCCAGCACACGTCGTCGTTCGTCACGGTGACGATGTCGTCGAGCAGCTCGCGGCACAGCGGGAACGTGAGTTTTCCCGCCTCGCGCACGGCGGTGCCGTCGCAGAAAATGTCGGCCTTCCCGATGTTCACCGGCGTTCCCGCGGCGAAGGCCGCCTTCATGCTCGCCTGCTGCGCGCCTTCGACGCCGTAGATGCGGATGCCCGGATACTGCCGGCGCAGCCAGCACGCGCACGCCGCCGCCATGCCGCCGCCGCCGATTTGGAGAAACGCGGCGTCGAACGGGCCTTTGCCCGACATGACGCACTCGTCCGCCAGCGTGCCCTGCCCGCCCATCGTCGCGATGTCGTCGTAAGGATGCACGAAAGTGAGGCGTTCCCGCGCGGCGGTCTCGTGCGCGGCGCGGCTCGCTTCGTCGTAGGCGTCGCCGAAAAGCACGATTTCGACGTTGTCTCCGCCGAAACGGCGCACGGCCTCCTGCTTCACGTCGGGCGTGGAGCGCGGCATGAAAATTTTCGCGCGGACGCCGAGCAGCTTCGCGGCGAGCGCGACGCCCTGCGCGTGGTTCCCCGCGGAAGCCGCGACGATGCCGCGGGAACGCTCTTCCGGCGAAAGCAGCGCCATGCGGTTGTAGGCGCCGCGCCACTTGTAGGCTTTGATCGGGCCGAGGTCCTCGCGCTTCACGAAGAGACGGAACGGCAGGTCCGCCGCGACCTCTTCCAAGGGCGTCGCTCCCGACACGGCGTAAACGCGCTGCCGCGCCATGAGAATCGCCTCGAACAACTCATCGCATAAAGCAGAAGACATAATTCGGGGAACTCTATCCGCTGCGCGCGGAAATTTCAAACGGGAAAGCGGCGTTCCCGCGCGGCCGTAAAAGGTTGCCTTTTGTGCGCGTTCCCGCAGAATCGTGCGGCGTATGCTTCCCCCGATGACCCCGGAACAGTTGCTGACCTCCGAAACCGGCTGGATGCTGCTCGCCACCGCCTGCCTCGGCGGACTCGTCGGACTCGTCCGGCAATGGCGCGGCACGACGACGGCCGGGATGCGCACGTTCGCGCTTTGGTCGGTGCTCGGCTTCATTTCCGTCCAAGTGGAACAGCTCGGCATCGCCCATTTCACGATCGCGACGCTGACCTTGCTAGGCATTTCTTCCGCCGCCTTTCTGATTCGCGGGAAAAAGCGCATCCGCGAAAGCGACAATTCCTCTTACGAGGCGAGTTTCGGGCTGACGACCGCCGCCGCCTCGCTCGCGATGTTTTCCGTCGGCATTCTGATGGGGCTGGAGCAGGCGAAATACGCCGTGATGATCGCCATCGTCGTCGCCGTGACCATCAGTTCCCGCAGCTGGACGGACAAATGGAGCGCCTCGCTCACGGGAACGGACATCCGCGCGGGGCTGCAGTTCGCGTGCCTGACGGGCATCCTGCTTCCGCTCGTTCCCGACCGCATGCTTTGGGACGCCTTCAACCCTTACGCGACCTGGCTGATGGTCGTGCTCATCACAGGCGTCAACTTCATCGGCTACATCGCGATCCGCTGGCTCGGCGCGCGCGCGGGAGCGGCGATCACCGGGCTCATCGGCGGCCTCGCGTCGAGCACGGCCGTCACGCTTTCGTTCAGCCGCCGCAGCGTCGTCGAACCGGAAGACGGCGGCGCGTTCGCCGTCGCGATTATGCTCGCGCAGCTTTCGATGCTGGTGCGCCTTGTCGTGCTGATGCTCGTGCTGTGCCTCGCGCTGGGACAATTCATGCTCGTGCCGTGGCTCGTTCTTTTCGCGGCGGGGCTCGCCGGCTGCGGCATCGTCGCCGCGCGCCACGGGAACAAGGCGGAAGGCAAAGTTCCCGAAATCAAAAATCCGCTCGATCTGGGCTCCGCGATAAAATTCGCCGCGCTCTACGCCGTCGTCGTTTTCCTGATTCAGGAAACGGGAACGGCGGCGGGAACGGGCTTCTTCGCCGTGAGCTTCTTTTCCGGGATTCCGGACACGGCGGCCGTGCTCATGTCGCTTTCCAATCAGGCGGCGGACGGGCAGCTCGCGTTCCCGCTGGCCTCGCTCGGCATTCTCGTCGGCGTGTTCGCGAACACGGTCGCGAAGCTCTGCATCGCGCTCGTCGTCGGCCGCGGCGCGTTCCGCAGATACGTCGGATTCGGCTTCGGCGCGATGCTCGCCGCCAACGCCGCGCTCGTCGTCTGGTTCGCGCTGAAGCCCTGAGCGAAGAAAAATTTTCCCGCGTTCAAAGCTCTTTTCCCCAGGAAAAGCCCAGCGGCACGATTTCCGGTTCGAGCAAAACGCCGCGCGCCTCGAAAACGGCGCGCCGCACGCGCCGCACGAGCGCCGCGACGTCCGCCGCCGTCGCGTTCCCGCGCGCGACGACGAAGTTCGCGTGCTTTTCGGAAACTTCCGCGCCGCCCTCGCGCGCGCCTTTCAGCCCGAGTTCGTCGATGAGCTTTCCCGCGGACGTTCCCGGCGGATTGCGGAACGCGCACCCGGCCGAACGCTCCTGCGGCTGCGCGCGGCGACGGCGTTCCGCGAACGCGGCGATTTTCGCGCGAATTTCCTCGGGCGCGATCCGCTCCCGCGCGGCGAGAACCGCGCTCAGCACGAACGCGCCGCGCAGTTCCGGACAGTCGCGGTAGACCGGCGAAAACCGTTCCCGCGGCAGTTCGCGCCGCTCGCCGTCGGGCGTCATCAGTTCGACGGAGACCACGCGGCCGAAAATTTCCTCGCCCATCGCTCCCGCGTTCATGCGCAGCGCGCCGCCGAGCGTTCCCGGGATTCCTTCGAGAAATTCGAAACCGCCCAAGCCTTCCCGCGCCGCGAACGCGCAAAGTTCCTTCAGCCGCGTTCCCGCGCCCGCGCGGATAAATTCTCCCGCCGCTCCCGCGCGCCGCACGACGCGCCAAAACGGCTGCGAAAAGCGAATCGCCAGCCCGGAAAAACCTTCGTCGGCCACGAGCAGATTCGAGCCGCGTCCCAGCGCGAAGACGGGAACGCCGCTCGCCGCCGCGCCGCGCAGCAGCGCCTCGAGTTCGCCCGCGTCCGCCGGCTCCGCGCAGAAACGCGCGTTCCCGCCGACGCCGAGCGTCGTGAGTTTCCCGACGGGCTCGTTTTCCCTGAAAATCGCGTTCGGCGGGAGCAGCGCCTTCATGCCCGCAGCGAAGCCGTCGGCGTTCCCGCGCAGGCGCGCGGCGGCGGCAAGCCGAAGCTCCCGCACGAACGGCGCGGCGGCGATGCGGTCGATGTCGCCCGCCCCGACGAACGCGAAAAGCGTTTCTCCCGCCTCCGCGTCCGCGGCGATTTCGCGCAGACGCGACAGCAGCGCGGGAACGTCGCCGTAAAGCCGGATGCGCGGCGCGGCGGGAACGGCGGAGAGAATTTCCGCGGAGTCGCCGCCCGCCGCGCGCGCCTCCCCGGCGGAATAGACGGGCATGAGCAGCGCCTCGTCCGCGATTTCCAGCGCGCGCGCGAATTCCGCCGCGTACTGCCGCGTGCGCGAGTAGCGGTGCGGCTGAAAAACGACGACGAGCCGCCCGCCGCGCGTTTCGCGAAGCACGCGCAGCAGCGCGGAAATTTCCGTCGGGTGGTGCGCGTAATCCGCGACGACTTTCAGCCGCCCGGCGTCGAAAAGCACGTCCTGCCGGCGGCGCATTCCCGGGAACGCGCCAAGCGGCGCGGCGCCGATTTTTCCGCCGCCGATGAAAGACGTTGCCGCGAGCGCGAACATCGCGTTCATGACGTTGAAGCGTCCCGCGACGGGTAGCGTCAGCGTTCCCGCGCCGAATTTTCCGGACGTCTCGACCGTCGTTTCTCCCGCGCACGCGCGAAGGACGCGAAACGCGTAATCGCCGCCGGGACCGACCGAGAACACGGGAACGCCGAGGCCGCGGGAAACGCGGGCGAGCCGCTCGGATTCGGCGGGAACGAACACGGCGCGGCGCGTGCGCAGAAAAAGCTCGCGGAACGTTTTTTCCAAATCCGCCTCGCTGCGGTAATAATCGGGGTGGTCCCAGTCGAGATTCACGGCGACGGCGATTTCCGGGGAAAAGCGCGAAATCGTGCCGTCGCTTTCGTCCACTTCGGCGACGACCCAGTCCGAATTTTCGGAAAAATGCGCCGGCGGGAGCGCCGCGCCGCGGTAAAGCCCGCCGAGCACGTAGCCGGCGTCCGTTCCCGCCGCCGCGAGCGCCTGCGCCAGCATGCCGCTCGTCGTCGTCTTCCCGTGGCTGCCGCAGACGGCGACGAGTTTCTTCCCGGCGAGGCGTTCGGCGAGCAGTTCGCCGCGGCGCACGAGACGCATTCCGTTCGCCGCGGCGAAATCGTAAAGCGGGTTTCCGGGCTTCACCGCGCTTGACCTTCCGACGACGGATACGCCCGCATCCGGCTTCGGCGTCAGCCGCACGCCGGCTTTTTCGAGAAACGGGAGCATCGGGGAATCCGCCGCGTCGTCCCAGCCGGAAACGTCCCAGCCTTCGCCGCGCATGTAGACGGCGAGCGGACCGACGCCCATGCCGCAGACGCCGAGGAGCCAAGCGGATTTTTTTTCGGACACTGCGGAAGGCGCATCCATTTTTTCGATACGTTCTTTTTTTTTCCGGGCGTTCCCGCGGCGTCACGCCTGTTCGGAGCGGAAGATTTTCCGCTGTTTGGTCGCGTATTGGTCGAGGTCGGAGACGACGTTTTCCCAAACGTATTCGAGCGAAAGCTTGTCGATTTCATCGCGGAAGCGCGCAAGCAGCGCGTCGTCCGCGACGAGGTCGAGCACGATGCCCGTCAGGGAGTCGATTTCCGTCTGCGGCACGAAGAGCCCGGCGCCTTTTTCCTGATAGTATTTCGCGTTCGCGGTCTGATGGTCGTCCGCGGCGAAGGGATACGGCACCAGCACGGAGGGAACGCGGCAGGCGATGCTCTCGGCGATGGTTCCCGCGCCGGCGCGGGAAACGACGATGTCCGCGGCGGAAAGCGCTTCCGCCATTTCGTCGCAGAACGGAATGAAGCGGGCGACGACCGGCGTTCCCGCGGCGGAAAGGCGTTCCCGCACGGGCTCGGCGACGTCCTTCCCCGGCCCGGTCACGCACAGCACGGACACGCCGGCGGCGGCGAATTTGTCCCACGCGGAAAGCATCCAGTCGTTGAGCGGCTTCGCGCCTTGGCTTCCGCCGAAAACCGCGACGAGTTTCCCCTCTTCCGGAAAGCCCAGGCGCGCGCGGCAAGCGGCTTTCTTCAGCGGGCGGATTTCCGAACGCACGGGCAACCCCGCCGAGCGGAAAGCCAGCGGAGAAAGCCCGGCGACGCGCACGCCCGGCGGCAGGTAGACGCGCGTCGCGATGCGGGAAATCCACCGAACGGCTTTCCCGGGAATGCGGTTCGCCTCGTGGAGAATCACGGGAACGAACAGCGCGCGGCACGCGAGCGCCATGCCCAGCGTCATGAAGCCGCCGAAACTCACGAAGGCGACCGGCCGATCCTTCAGCAGAAATCCGAGCGCGAAAATCACGGCGGAAAACTGCGAGGCGACGAATTTCAAAATGCCCGCCGGCGAAAAAACGAGGGCGCCGCCGGGCGCGCGGAGAAATTCGATGTGCGGATATTTCTCCAGCAGCCGCACGTCGATTTTTTTGCGGCTCACGATGAGCACGCAGCGGTGGCCGAGCCCCGTCAGCCGCTCCGCGAGCGCGATGCCCGGAGAAAGATGCCCGCCGGTTCCCCCGCAGGCGATGACGAACGTTTTGCTCATAAAGTGGAATCTCCTTCCCGAAGCGGCGCTCCCGCCGGCAAGTCCGGCGGCGGCGGAAACACGTTCCCGCGCCAGTTCCGCATCGCGTTGAAAATGATGCCGACGAACGAAAACATCACGACGAGATTGCTCCCGCCGTAGCTGACGAACGGGAGCGACATGCCCTTCGTCGGCAGCAGCCCCGTCACGACGCCCATGTTGACGAGCGCCTGCAGCGTGACGAACAGCAGCGAACCGAGGCAGAGATTGAAGTGGAAAACGTCGGGAATCCGCTTGATGCGGCCCAGCGCGACGAAAAACAGCGCGAGGAAAACCGCGGCGACGCCCGCCGTCCAGAAAAAGCCCAATTCCTCGCCGACGACGGCGAAGACGAAGTCCGTGTGCGCCTCCGGCAGAAAATAGCGGTACTGCACGCCGCCGCCCAAACCCGAGCCGCTCACGCCGCCGCAGCCGAAGCCGACCAGCGCCTGCCAAAGCTGGTAGCCTTCCCGCAGCCGCGTTCCCTCCGGGTCGAGGAACGCCAGCACGCGCGCCAGGCGGTTCGGCCAAAAAAAGACGACCGCGGAAAACGCGGCGACGCCCGCGAACGCCACGGGAACGATGTAGCGCAGCCGCCCGCCGGAAAGAAAAAGCATCGTCATCCCGACGACGCCGCAAAGCGCCGTCGTGCCCAAGTCCGGCCCCACGGCGACAAGTCCGCAAATCGCGCCGATGATCGCGAGCGGCTTGAGAAAGCCGTTCATGAAATCGGCGCGCGCCTCGGCGGAAGGCAAAAGCGGCGATCCCGGACGCAGCCACCGGATTTTCTCGTTTTGCAGAAAGCGCTGCGCGCCGGCGAGGTAATGAGCAAGCGCCAGGACGAGCGCGATTTTCGCGGGATCGCTCGCCTGCAGGCGGATGAGTCCGAGGTTAATCCAACGCCACGAGCCGTTGACCTCCACGCCCGGGAACGTCGCTCCGAAAAACTTCACGCCGGGCAGCGCGAACCGCGCGCAGATCAGCAGCACGCACGCCCCCGCGAAAATCCACCACGCCTGCCGCCGAAGCCAGCGCAAGTTCACGCAGGCGAAAATGACCCCGGCGCCCAGCGCGGGAAGAAGAAAAAGCAGCTGCATGCGGAACGTGTAAAGCGGGTCGTGCGTCAGCCGCATCGATTCGCGCATGTACTGCCCCGCGCTCGTCTGAACGACGAGCCCGAACACCGCGAGCGACAGCGCGATTAAAACGACGATCCCCGCTGCAAAATCGAAGCGGGGTCGTCGGGACGGCGCGCCGGAACGCTCGGGCATTGTTCGGCGAAAAATTCCTCGGCGACGTTCGTCGGGAACGGAGAAAAACGCGACGGGGCGGACGAAAATCACGCCGCCGGCGTTCCCTCTGCGGGAACGGCCTCGGC
>DVOG01000068.1 GCA_018713755.1 Candidatus Spyradosoma merdigallinarum
CGACCCGACGACGCCGCAGGACGCCGTGCGCCTGCTCGGAGAAATTCTCGCGTTGGAAAAGCCGCCGCGCACGATGGAGTGCTTCGACATCTCGCATATCTCGGGAACGTTCGTCGTCTCGTCCTGCGTGCGTTTCCGCGACGGCGTTCCCGACAAGAGCGAATACCGCCGCTTCCGCATCAAAGGCTACGTCGGGAACGACGATTTCCGCTCCATGCGCGAAACGATTTTTCGCCGCTACTCGCGCCTGCACCGCGAAAACCGCCCGATGCCCGACCTCATCGTCATCGACGGCGGCATCGGCCAAGTGCATTCCGCGCTCGAGGCCTTCGCCGAGATCGGCATCGCGCCGCCGGCGATGGTCGGCATGGCGAAGCGCGAAGAATCCGTCATCTTCCACGACGGCCGCGCGCCGCTGAACATGCCCGACGATTCGCCCGCGCTGCGCCTCGTGCAGCGGTTGCGCGACGAAGCGCACCGCTTCGCCAATTCCTACAACGCGGATCTGCGTTCGAAAAAAATCCGCGAATCCGTGCTCGACGAAATGCCCGGCCTGGGCGAGCGCAGAAAAAACGCGCTGCTCGCGCGCTTCCGCACGATTCCGCGCCTGAAGGCGGCGACGCCCGAAGAGCTGCGCTCCGTCGAAGGCGTCGGAGAAAAATTCGCCGAAGAGCTCGCCGCGTTTCTGAAAACCGTCTGAGCCGCGGTCCCGCTCGGGAACGCGGCGCGCGCGCTCATTCGATGTTCTGCACCTGTTCGCGCAGGCGCTCCTGTTCGTTTTTCGCTTCGACCACGCAGCGCGTGACGGCGGCGTTGTTCGCCTTGCTGCCGATCGTGTTCAGCTCGCGGAGAATTTCCTGGCAGATGAAATCGAGCTTGCGCCCGCTTTCCGCCTCGGAAAGGCAGCTTTCGAACTGCGCGAAATGGCTCGCGAGGCGCGTCAGCTCCTCCGAAATGTCGCAGCGGTCGGCAAAAAGCGCGATTTCCTTGAGAAGGCGCGGGTCGTCCGGATCCGTCTCCGCCTCGAGCGCGGCGAGCCTCGCCCGCAGCGCGTCGCGGTAGTGCGCGACCGTTCCCGCGGAAGCTTCGCGGATTTTTTCCGCCCAATCCCGCAGCCGCGCGAGGCGCTCCCGCAGGTCTTTTTCCAAATGCGCGCCTTCGCGTTCCCGCATCGCCGCCAGGTTTTTCAGCGCGCTTGCGGCGGCCTCCGCGACGGCGGCGGAAACGGCTTCGTCCTCGATCGCGGGAAGCGCGGTCCCGCGCGCGCGGCAATGTTCCGCCAGCCGCAGGTAAATTTCCGCCGTCGGCTCGAAAAGCGTTCCCGCGCGCCGCGCAGCCGCCTTCATTTTTTCGAGCGTCCGCGCGACGGCTTCTTCGTCCCACGAAAAAAGCTCCGCCTCATGCGCGGCGTTTCCCGTTCCCGCGCGGAGCACGAGCGAAATTTTCCCGCGCGCGGCGCAGGCGCGCACGAGCGGCGCAAGCAGCCGCTCCGCTTCCGGCATCCATTCCGGCGGCGCCGAAACGGAGACCGCCAGCCCGCGCTGGTTCACGGAGGAGGCTTCCGCGGAAAAATCCGTCCCGCCGACCGAAAAAACGGCGCGGCCGTAGCCCGTCATCGATTTCACCTTGCTCATGCGCCCTACTATGCGCCGGCGGCGGCGGGAACGCAAGCGCGCGGGAACGGGGGAACTCGCCGCGCGCATCATTTCTCTTGCGGTTTGCGGCGGGAAAGTCCATTTTGCGGGCATTTGCTCATGAGCGCAGCCGAAAAGCAGAACGACCCGTCCGCGCGCGGTCCTTACGACGAAGAATATCAGCGGAGAGTCCGCGAAATTCCTCGCTGGAAATCGTGGCTGCTCTTCCCGGCCGCGCTGCTGCTGCGCCTTTGGCTGCGGACGCTGCGCATCCGCCTGAGCGCGGACGTGCGGCAGGCGCTTCTTTCCGACAAGAACCCGCTCATCATCGTCTTTTGGCACAATCGCCTGCTCATCGCGACGGAGCTCCACCGGCGCTTCCGCAAATGGAGCAAGGTCAACGGGCTGGTTTCGCCTTCGCGCGACGGCGCGTGGCTGGCGGCGTTTTTCCGAATGCTCGGCATCGGCGCGATTCGCGGGAGTTCCGGACGGCGCGGCGGTCAGGCGATGCTCGAAATTCACAAAAAGCTCGCCGCCGGAGAGGACATCGCCATCACGCCGGACGGACCGCGCGGTCCCGCCTACCGCTTCAATCCGGGAACGGCGCTTCTCGCGCAAATCACGCACTGCACCGTCGTGATGGTGCCGTCGAAATTTCACTGCGCGCTGCGCCTGAAAACCTGGGACGGCTTCTACATCCCGTTGCCGTTTTCCCGCGTGGACATCAACCCGAAATTCATTCCCTACGACAAAATGTGGGCGCACATTTCCGCGAAAACGCTCGCGGAAGAATTTCGGGAAACGCTCACGGCGCTCACCGAAGACTGACGTTCCCGCCGCGCGCGCCCGTTCCCGCTTCCGCGCTTTTCCGTCATGCCGCAGCTCCGCGTCATTTCCTTCGACCTCACGGGAACGCTGCTTTCGCTCTCGCCGTCGCTCGGAGTTCTCTGCGCGAACGCCATGCGCGAGCTCGGGCTCGAAGACGTTCCGCCCCCGGCGATTTTCGACGCCGAGAAAAAACGCGCGCAGCGCACCGTCCGCGCGAAGGGAATCGCGCCGACCTCCGAGGCGCATTCCCGCGAATACTGGCGCGCGATGCTCTGGGAAATTTTCGCGGGGCGCGTCCCTACGGCGCTTTTCCCGAAAGCCTGCGAAACGATTTACGCGCGCATCGCCGACGCCGCGTCCTGGCGCGCCGATCCCGCGGCGAAAAACGCGCTCGAGGCCGCCGCCTTTCTCGGTCTGCGCCGCGCCGCGCTTTCCAACGGCGACGCGCGCTGGCGCAACGCGCTGGAAAAACTCGGGCTCGCGCCGCTTTTCGACGAAATTTTTCTCTCCTCGGAAACCGGGCTCGCCAAGCCCGATTCCGCCGCGTTCGAGCATCTCTGCCTCGCGATGAAAATCCGCCGCGGCGAACTGATGCACGTCGGAGACTCGCTCGCGAACGACGTCGTTCCCGCGCACGCCGCCGGAGCCGAAGCCGTCTGGCTGACGCGCGCTCCCGACGGCGCCCCGCCCGAGCAACGCGTCTCCGTCATCGAATCGCTCGCCGAGCTTCCGAAAATCCTGCAGGCGCGGCAATGCGCGGAATTTTCGCGACGGCATTTCCCGCGGCGCACGCGCAACCTGCTCGCGCTGCTGCGCGGGCTTCCCGAGGAGCAAGCGCCCGATCCCGCGACGCTCGTCGCGAAAAAAGGCGGCAGCGAGACCGTCGCGCGCAAGCGGGAACGCGTCGAGGAAGCGGCATTTTCCCCCGACAGAAAATTCGACGTTCCCGCGGAACTGATCGACGCGCTGCTGCGTTCCCGCGGCATTTTCCGCGGGAGCGCGCAGAGCGTCATCCTCGAAGCCTGGGAAAAAATCGTTCCCGCGAAATTCGCCGCGCGCTGCGTTCCCGCGGAGCTGCGCGACGGGCTCGGCACACTCGTCGTTTCCTGCGAAAACTCCGTCGTCCGCCAGCAGCTCGAATTCGAGAAAACCGCCCTGCTGAAAAAAATCCGCTCGCTCCCGAACTGCGGGAACGTCCGAAAAATCATTTTTTCCAATGAATACGGCGCTTGAAATCATCGCGAAAAAACTGACCGCGCGCGGGGCGACGCTCGCCGCCGCCGAATCCTGCACGGGCGGAACGCTCGCGGGAACGCTGACCGGCGTTCCCGGCGCGAGCGCGTTCTTCCGCGGCGGAGCCGTCACTTACGCGACGGAAACGAAGACGGACGTCCTCGGCGTTCCCGCCGAACTCATCGCGCGCTGCGGCGTCGTCAGCGCGGAGTGCGCCGAGGCGATGGCGCGCGGCGCGGCGGAAAAATTCCGCGCGGACTTCGCGCTGAGCACGACCGGCGTCGCGGGACCGACCGGCGGGACGGACGCCGCGCCCGTCGGCACGGTTTTCATCGGGCTGCGCGCGCCGTGGGGAACGCGTTCCGTCCGCTTCTTCTCCGCGGCGGG